>JBOHFU010000104.1:0-9179 GCA_050699675.1 Pseudonocardiaceae bacterium | reverse complement strand
GCGCGGCGCGCCGGCGGGCTGTACTGCGAGACCGAGTTCGCGATCCCCGGGCTGGTGGGTCTGCGCGAAGCGCTGGTGGAGACCGGCCGCTCGTGCGTACACCCGGACCACCGCACGGGGGCCGTGGTGAGCCTGGTCTGGGCGGGAATCGCGCGCTACATGCTGCTCACCGGCCACCGGTGGCTGGTGGGCTGCGCCTCGGTGCCGTTGCGCAGCCCCGGCGCCCCCGACGGCGCGCTTGCGGCCAGCGTCTGGGAGACAGTAAAAGCCCGATATCTCGCGCCTGAGCAGTACCGGGTGCAGCCGCATCGACAGTGGGACGTCGAGACGACCCCGCGACTGCAGCCGGTTACCCTGCCCCCGCTGCTACGCGGCTACCTGCGGCTGGGCGCCTGGGTGTGCGGGCCACCCGCGCACGACCCGGACTTCGGGGTGGCCGATCTCCTGGTGCTGCTGTGCCTGGACCGGGTGGATCCCCGCTACCTGCGTCATTTCTTGGGCCACGACCTGGGCCAGCAGGCATGAACCGTGTGCATCCGTGGATGCCGGTGTCGCCGTGCGGCGACGGCTGCCTCCCACCGGCTGGCGCGGTGCCCACCGTGGGACGGGTGCGCCGGCTGCTGCGGCTGCTGGGCGTCGCCGTGATGTTGCTGGCCGGCGCGGCGCTGGCGACCGCGCTCCCGCGGCTTGGCCCAGCGCGGCGAGAGCGGGCGCTACGGGCGTGGTTTCGGGCGCTGCTTGGGACGCTGCGGATCCAGCTGGCAGTCACTGGCGGCGACCGGTTCGGACCACCTGGCCTCGGGGTTCTGGTGGTGAGCAACCACGTGTCCTGGCTGGACATGGTCGCGCTCGGTGCGGTGCAGCCACTGCGCATGGTGGCCAAGAGCGAGGTGCGGACCTGGCCGCTGATCGGCCCGCTGGCCCGCCGGACCGGCACGATCTTCGTGGACCGAGAGCGGCTGTCGACCTTGCCCCGGACGGTCGCGGCGGTGTCCCGTGCGCTGGCTGGCGGCGCGGCCATCGGAGCGTTCCCGGAGGGCACCACCTGGTGCGGGCCGGCCGGCGGACGGTTCCGACCCGCGGTTTTCCAGGCCGCTGTGGACACCGCCACACCGGTGCGCCCGGTGGCGTTGCGCTATCGCCTGGCCGGCGCCGGCACCACCACGGTCGCCTCCTTCGTCGGCTCGGCCACCCTGTGGGATGCCGCGGTGCTGGTGGCCGGAGTACGCGGCCTCGTGGTGGAGGTGCAGCTGCTGCCCCTGCTGGCTGCGGACGGTTCCGACCGGCGTGCGTTGGCGGCCGGCGCGCAGGCCGCCGTTATCGCGGTGACCCTGCCACTGGTTGCGCCGATACCTCAGCTGGTCGCGGCTGCACCCGCGCTGCGCGCGGCGTAACGGCCCGCACCTGCGCCAGCTCGGGCGCCGTTACGCTGGTGTTCCGATGACTTATCTCGACCACGCCGCCACCACCCCGATGCTGCCGGAGGCGGTGGCAGCGATGAGCCAGGCGTTGTCCACCCTGGGCAACGCCTCGTCGTTGCACGGCTCCGGGCGCCGGGCTCGTCGCACCGTCGAGGAAAGCCGGGAGAGCATCGCGGAGGCGCTGGGTGCCCGCCCCTCGGAGGTGGTGTTCACCGGGGGTGGTACGGAGAGTGACAACCTCGCCGTCAAGGGCCTGTTCTGGCAGCGGCGTGCCGATGACCCACGCCGCAGGCGGGTGCTCGCGTCCGCTGTCGAGCATCACGCCGTGCTTGACGCGGTGTCCTGGCTGGCCGATCACGAGGGCGCCGAGGTGACGTGGCTGCCGGTGGATGCCGACGGCCGGGTGCACTCCGAGACGCTGCGCGCCGCGCTGGCCGGCGACCCGGGCTCGGTCGCACTGGTGACCGTGATGTGGGCGAACAACGAAGTGGGCACCGTGGCGCCGGTGCACGAGCTGGCCGAGGTCGCCGCCGGGTACGGGGTGCCGCTGCACACCGATGCGGTGCAGGCGGTGGGCCAGCTGCCGGTGCACTTCGGCAGATCTGGAACTGCGGCGATGACCTTGACCGGGCACAAGCTCGGTGGGCCCTACGGAGTCGGCGTGCTGCTGCTGGGCCGGGAGGTGGCGGCCACCCCGCTGCTGCACGGCGGCGGCCAGGAACGCGATGTGCGTTCGGGGACCTTGGACGTCCCGGCGATCGTCGGGCTGGCCACCGCGATCCGGCAGGCGGTGGCGGCCCAGCCGCGCAGCGCGATCCGGCTCGGCCGGCTGCGTGACGAGCTGGTGGACGGGATCGTCGCCAAGGTGCCCGATGCGGTGCTCAACGGGGACTCGGGCGACGGTGTGATCGACGGCGGTCCCTCGCGGTTGCCCGGCAACGCTCATCTCAGCTTCCCGGGTTGCGAGGGGGACTCGCTGCTGATGCTGCTCGACGCCCGGGGCATCGAATGCTCGACGGGAGCGGCCTGCACCTCCGGTGTGGCGCAGCCCTCGCACGTGCTGCTGGCGATGGGTGCCGCGCCGGCCGCCGCGCGCGGCTCGCTGCGCTTCTCCTTGGGGCACACCTCTACGGCGCAGGACGTAGCGGACGTGCTCGACGCCATCGAGCCGGTGGTCACCCGGGCCCGCGGGGCTGGGTTCCGGCGAGCGGCGGTGTCATGAGTGTGATGAGGAGCCGGTCTTCATGAAAGTTCTGGCTGCGATGAGCGGCGGGGTGGACTCCTCGGTCGCGGCCGCCCGCGCGGTGGACGCCGGGCACGAGGTCGTCGGGGTGCACCTGGCACTGTCGGCGCAGCCCGGCACGCTGCGCACCGGCGCCCGCGGATGCTGCACCAGAGAGGACGCCGCGGACGCCCGCCGGGTCGCCGACATCATCGACATCCCGTTCTACGTCTGGGATTTCGCGCAGCGGTTCACCGCCGACGTGGTGGACGACTTCGTCGCCGAGTACGCCGCCGGCCGCACCCCTAATCCGTGCCTGCGGTGCAACGAGCGGATCAAGTTCACCGCACTGCTGGATCGCGCGCTGGACCTGGGCTTCGACGCGGTCTGCACCGGGCACTACGCACGCCTCTCCGACGGGAAACTGCGCCGGGCGGTGGACGCCGGCAAGGACCAGTCCTACGTGCTCGCGGTGCTCACCGCGGGCCAGCTGGCCCATGCACTGTTCCCGGTCGGCGACACCCCGAAGGCCGGCATCCGAGCAGAGGCCGCCCGGCGTGGGCTGGCCGTCGCGGACAAGCCGGACAGCCACGACATCTGCTTCATTCCCTCCGGCCATACTCGCACTTTCCTCGCTGACCGGCTGGGGTCCCGGCCCGGGGAACTGGTCGACGACCAGACCGGTGAGGTCATCGGGCGCCACGACGGAGTGCACGGTTTCACCATTGGCCAGCGCCGCGGGCTGGGGCTAGACCGGCCGGCGCCCGACGGTCGGCCGCGGTTTGTGTTGGCGCTCGAGCCGGTGACCGGGACCGTGCGGGTGGGATCGGCGGACCGCCTGGCGGTCGCGGTGATCGAGGCCGACCGTCCGGTGTGGACTTTGGGTGTGCCGGAGGGGCCTGTCGAGTGTGTCGCGCAGGTCCGGGCGCATGGCGGGTGTGCCGGCGCCGTGGCTGAGGCCGTCGACGATGGCGTGCGGGTGCAGTTGCGGCAACCGCTGCGCGGGGTGGCACCCGGGCAGGCCGTCGCGCTGTACCAGCCCGACGCCAGCGGTGACGTCGTGCTCGGCAGCGCCACCATCACCGCTACCCGCTGAGCCCACCGCGAGCGGACTCAGCCGTTGCCGGCCCCAGTATTGCCACCATTGTTGCTGCCGTCGGGGCCGGAGCTCGTACTGGCAATGCCGAGCCAGCCGAGGGCGCCCCGGGCGCCCTGGTCGAGGGCGGGGCCGCCAGGGGTGGCGCCGCCGGTGTCGTGGGCGCTGAACATCGACAGGACGGTACGGGCCGGCAGCAGCTCCACGTGCTGCCCGTCGAGCTCGGCAAAGCTCACCGTGTCAGACATCGAATTCTCCAAGGAAAGGTGCCCAAGGTGGTCCCCGACACGGAAAACACCTCATCAGTGGAATTGCTGAGTCATCATCTCGTGTCGTGAACTCGACGTTACCGACATCCCCAGTGCTCGGAACGTCGGTGGCGTCGAGTTCACGACGCAGACAGAGGAGCGGCCGGGACGCGGCCACTCCTGCCCAGCTGCGGCGCCGGACTCAGTCCTACCTGGACGCGCCAGCAGGGCCATCAGCCATTAGCGCTGGCGCCGTGGCCGCCGAAGGCGTTGCCGCTGCCGGGAATCACAGGGAAGCCGAGGAAATTGACGCCGATCTTCCCGACGGCGTCGGTGCCGTCTTTGCCGATGCCGCCGTCGCCGGCGATGAACATCGACAGGACGGTACGTGCCGGCAGCAGCTCCACGTGCTGCCCGTCGAGCTCGGCAAAACTCACTGTGTCAGACATCAAATCCTCCTAGGAAGGTGGTCGAGGTGGTCTCGGGCACGGAAAACATCTCGTCGTTTGTATTGCTGATTCGCCATCACATACCTTGCCCGACCGTAATGTCCTGTGGCAATCGGTAGCCGCACCTATCTCTGCCAAGTGGGCTACCTAGTCGTGGAGCTGCTTTTCGAATACGTAGCCGGGCCGCGACATGCTACGGAGATTCCATACTCCGGTACCTGATAGAAAGACCCGGTGACTGACCGACTTCCCTGGCCCCCCGGCACCGCCACCGGGATCGGCTCGATGCCCGGTACCGACGTTCTCGAAGCTGCCCGCACCGTGATCGGTGAGCTGCCCGACCTACCCCACCTGCCAGAGCTACCCGACCGGGGTGCTGGGGCAGACATGATCGGCCGCACCGCGGCGTTGCTCGTCGACCTCGCTGTCGAGCTGGTGCCCTCCGGGTACCGGGTCACCGCGCGGCCCGGTGGTGACCACCGTCGTGGTGTGGACCTGCTGCGCACCGACCTGGACGCGTTCGAGGAGGCGGTGGACTCCGCTGGGGCTCGGCCGGCGGTGGTCAAGGTGCAGGTCGCCGGACCGTGGACGCTGGCCGCCGAGGTGGAGTTGCGCAGCGGGCACAAGGTGCTCACCGATCCCGGCGCGCTACGCGAGTTCGCCGCGTCGCTGGCCGAGGGGCTGCGGGTGCACGTGGCGGAGCTTGCTCGCCGGCTGGGGACGAAAGTCGTGGTGCAGCTCGACGAGCCGGGCCTGCCCGCGGTGCTTGCCGGCAGCGTGCCCACCCCGTCGGGGTACGGCACCGTGGCTGCAGTGCCCGAGGGTGCGGCGATGGAGCTGCTGCGCAGCGTGCTCGACGCCGTGGCGGTGCCGCGGATCGTGCACTGCTGCGCGCCGCGGCCACCGTTGGCGTTGCTGCGCGCAGCCGGGGCCGACGCGCTGGCCGTCGACGCCGAACTGCTCGCCGGGGCGCCCCGGGCCACCGTCGACGCGCTCGGTGAGGCCTGGGACTCCGGTGTATCGGTGCTGCTCGGGCTGGTGCCCGCGATGGCACCCTCGGTCGCGCCCACCCTCGCCGGCCTGGCCCGGCCGGCGCTGGACCTGGTGGACCGGCTCGGTTTCAGCCGCGCGCTGCTCGCCGAGCGCTGCGTGCCCACCCCGTCCTGCGGGCTGGCCGGCGCCACCCCGGGCTGGGCTTCGCGGGCGCTGACCCTGGCCCGAGAACTCGGACAGGCGTTCGTCGACCCGCCCGACTCATGGTTGCGGTAAGGGGGAGCACCGACAGCGAAATTCGGTGGCGTGCGGTGCTCGGTCATGGCGGAATGGGGGCATGGCCACCATCAGCCGCAGTGGGCTCTCACTCGCGCCGGTCGAGCCGTCCGATGAGGCGGCTATCCGGCAGTGGTACGAGCTGCGCTGCGCAGTGATGGGCGCGGACCGGCCAGCTGACCCGCCGCCATGCTGGGTGCACGAGCTCGGCAGCTTCCGGCACCCGTGGCCCGGCGAGGTCGAGACTGCGTGGCTCGCTCGCGACGGCGGCGCGGTGGTCGGTGGCTGCGTGCTCGACCTCCCGGTGCTGGACAACCTGCACAACGCCATGGGCGACATTCTGGTCGCTCCCCAGCACCGGCGGCGCGGCATCGGTCGGGCGCTGCTCGACCACCTGCGGGCTGAGGCCACCAGGCAAGGCCGGATCCGGCTGGTCGGCTCGGTGGGCCAGCCGCTGGACCCCGCCGTTGCCGACCCGGGCGGGCGGTTCGCGGCGGCGTCCGGAGCGGTGCTGGCCCTGGTCGAGACCTGGCGGCGGCTCGACGTCGGCTCGGTGGACCCGGCTGTGCTCGCGGGGCTCGACGCGCAGGCCCGGCTGAAGTCGCAGGGTTATTCGCTGGTCCAGTGGGTGGGCGGCACACCGCAGCAGTGGCTCGACGACATCGCCTATCTCACCGGGCGGATGTCCACCGATGCCCCGATGGATGATCTGCACTGGGAAGCGGAGGTCTACGACGCGGCGCGGATGCGGTCGCGGGACGCCAGAAACCTGGCCTGTGGCCTGCACATGGTCACCACCGCTGCAGTGGATGGCACCGGGCAGCTGGTCGCCTTCACCCAGATCGTCGGCGACGCCACGTCGCACTGGTACGCCGACCAGTGGGACACCATCGTCGCGCCGGAGCACCGTGGCCACCGGCTGGGCACGCTGATCAAGGTGGCCAACCTGAACTACGCTCGCGCGCAGCGTCCCGAGATGCGCGTCATCGACACCTGCAACGCTGATTCCAACCCCTACATGGTCAAGATCAACGAGGCGATGGGGTTCCGGCCGTACCGCCGGGTAGGAGAGTGGCAGCTCGACCTGTAGTCACGCCTGGTGATCGGGTCACGTCTACCGGGCCGCACCTCCCGGGCGTACCGTCGCATCGGCGAAAGGTACTGGGAGGGTCGGTCCGTGACACAGATCACCGATATCGAGGCGTTCCGCGCGGGCTTGTCCGGCACTGCGCTGGCCCGCGGCGACAACGGTTATGACGAGGCACGCTCAGCGTGGAACGGCGAGATCGACCGGTATCCGGCGGTGATCGCGCGCTGCCAGAGCGCTGCCGATGTCGCCGCTGCCATCGCGTTCGCCCGGCAACGCGGACTGGAGATCTCAGTACGCGGTGGGTTCCACAACACCGCGGGTACCGCGATCTGCGACAACGGCCTGATGATCGACCTCAGCCCGCTGCGCCACGTCGAGGTTGATCCGGCGACGCGCCGCGCACGGGTTGGCGGCGGTGCGACCCTGGGCGATCTGGACGCCGCCACCCAGATGCACGGCCTGGCGGTGCCGGCCGGGATCATCAGCCACACCGGTGTGGGCGGTCTTACCCTGGGTGGCGGGATGGGGTGGCTGACGCCCCTGTACGGCTTGACTGCGGACAACTTGGTGTCGGCTGAGGTGGTCACCGCCGACGGGCGCCGGCTGCGGGCTGCCGCCGACGAGCACCCCGATCTGTTCTGGGCGTTGCGCGGTGGTGGCGGTAACTTCGGTGTGGTCACCGAGTTCGAGTTCCGGCTGCACCCGGTCGGTCCTGTGGTGCACCTGGGTTTGTTCTTCTGGGGCCTTGACCAGGGCACCGAGGTGCTGAAGCTCGGCCGCGACGTGTTCGCCACGCTCCCCGGGCACGCCAACGCCATGATCATTGGTACCAACGCTCCACCAGCGCCATTCGTGCCCGAGCAGTTCTACTTCATGCCCGGCTACGTCCTGGTGATCGTCGGCTTCGGGCCGGCTGAGGAACACACCCGGGTGCTGGCCTCCATCCGCGAGGCGCTCCCGCCGCTGTTCGAGTTCGTGACCCCCATGCCCTACGTCCAGCTGCAGCAGATGTTCAACGAAGGCGCACCGTGGGGGATCAACTGTTATGAGAAGTCCCTCTTGCTCGACGAGCTGTCCGATGAGGCAATCGCGGTGATCATCGATCATCAGGCTCGCAAGACCTCGCCCCTGTCGATGATGGAGCTTTACCGGTTCGGCGGGGCCTACGCGGAGGTCGGTGACGACGAGACCGCTTTCGGCGGCAGCCGCTCGGCTCGGTTCGGTGTCTTCTTGATCGGGCTCACCGACGACCCGGAGTCGCTCGCCGCCGCACGTGTCTGGGTTCGGTCTTACTGGGAGGCGCTACACCAGCACGCCAGCGATGCCGCTAGCTACGTCAATGCCATGGCCGACATCGAGGAGGATCGGGTGCGGGTCTCCTACGGTCCGGCCAAGTACGAGCGGCTGGCTCGGATCAAGGCCGAGTACGACCCGGGCAACGCCTTCCACCACAACGTCAACATCAAACCCGCGTTGCAGCCGATCTGATGAACGTTGCGCACTGGTGGTGACGGCGAAAGATGGTAGCGTGGCGCGCGGTTGTGGTCGTGTAGTTCCCCGATCGTTGTGAAGCGTCCGTGGAATGTCTGACTACGGGTTCGCGCTCCCGTCGGGGTCTCCCAGCGGGTACGCGTGGTCCGGGCAACCACGGGCCGGTACGGTGCCGGCCCAGGCAGCAGATTCCACAGGGAGAGCACATGGCACAGGGCGTAGTGAAGTGGTTCAACGCGGAGAAGGGCTTCGGCTTCATCTCCGTCGACGGGGGTGGCCCCGACGTGTTCGTCCACTTCTCCGCCATCCAGGGTGACGGCTACCGCAGCCTGGACGAGAACCAGCGCGTGGAGTTCGAGTCGAGCCAGGGTCCCAAGGGCCCGCAGGCCGAGTCGGTCCGCGCCATTCACTGAGCGTTTCCAGCGCGGCCCCGCACCACTTCGGTGCGGGGCCGCGCTGCATCTGCCGGCTGTCGGTGGCCGGAGCTAGTCTCGCGGGCGTGACCAGCTCTGAAGACCTTGTGACCGGCACCACCGGGCCGCCGGCCGAGGCGCGAGCCGAGTACGGCGAGCTCGCCGAGACCGTGCGCGGGCACCAGTTCCGCTACTACGTGCTGGACGCCCCCACCGTCTCCGATGCCGAGTTCGACGGGCTGTTCCGCCGGCTGCAGGAATTGGAGCAGCGCTGGCCGGCGCTGGTAGCGCCGGACTCCCCGACGCAGCTGGTCGGCGGCGGCTTCAGCACCGAGTTCGCCGCGCACGACCATCTCGAGCGGATGCTCAGCCTGGACAACGCCTTCGAGACCGACGCGCTGCGCACCTGGGCCGACCGGGTCGCCCGCGAGGTGGGCAACGAGGTGCACTACCTCGCCGAGCTGAAGATCGACGGGCTGG
>JBOHFU010000103.1:0-9210 GCA_050699675.1 Pseudonocardiaceae bacterium | reverse complement strand
TTGCCTGCTCCGCCGTGACTGGGAACAGGCCGCCGCACTGGGCCGTGAAGTGTTGCGAACCGCAGCCGAGATCAGCTCCACCCGCACACTGGACCGGCTGCGCACGCTGCAACGGCAGATCCAGCCAATGCGTACCGGCTCGCCACACCTGCGCGAGCTGGACGAGCGGATCACCGTTTTTCTCGCCCGCAGCAGCTCTTGATGCGCAACGACCTGGCTGTCGACGGAGCCCGCATCTACGCAATCACGGTGGTGGCCAGGCCATTGCTGCCCCTCTGCGTGCGCGGACACGGCCGCCACAAACGAATCAGGCCAGCCGAAGGGGCCGTCGATCCCGACCTGGTCGGCGCTAGCGCAGGCGGCCAGTACCGCGTCGTCATCGGCCGGTCGGGTCGGTGGTTCCACCCCTGCGGCGCCCGGTGTCCACGTCACGCGCAGATCGTGGTGCGGGCGGGCGCGTCTGCGGCCATGGCCGCATCAGATCACGCCTACAATGCCGACGCCCAGCTACATTTACTGGGGTAATCAGCCGGCCTGGGTAGGAGGCTTGTCGCTTATGAGCAACCCGGTGCGGAGTGCGATCGTCGGCGGCCGATGATGTCGGCCCTCTATGAGCTGCACGCTCACCGCGCGGTGGAGTCGCCGGTGCTGCTGCTGGCCACGGAGAGCTGGCTCGATGCCGGGTTCGGGGCACAGGGCGCCATCGCTGCGACTCTCGGAACGATTCCGACCGAAGTGCTGGCCACCTTCACCGCGGACGAGTTCATCGATTTCCGGGCTCGTCGTCCCACCGCGCGGATCTCCGACGGGATCCTCGCAGGATTGAACTGGCCCGAGATCCAGCTGCGGGCCGGTCAGGACGGCGCAGGTCAGAGTGTCCTCGTCTTGGTGGGGCCGGAGCCCGACATGGCGTGGCATGCTTTCGTAGGGGCCGTTGTGGGTCTAGCCGAGGAGCTGGGAGTGCGGCTCGTGGTCAGCCTCGGCGCCTACGCCGCTGCTGTCCCGCACACTCGCCCGGTCCGTCTGATGGCGATTGCCACGGTGGCCGAGCTGGCGGCGCGGGTGGGTGTGGTGGCTGGCACCACCGAGGTGCAGGCTGGGATTCAGACCGCCCTGCAGGAGGGCTTCGCCGACGTGGACATCCCCGCCATCGGGATCTGGGCGCGGGTACCCCACTACTTGGCAGCATTGCCCTACCCGGCGGCCAGCGCCGCACTCGTCGAGGCGCTGGCCACTGTGGCCGGGCTGGAGCTCGACGCTGGGGAGTTGCACGCCGCGGCTGCCAGCGTGCTGACTCAGATCGACGAAGTCCTTGCCACCAGTGAGGAGCACCGCGAGCTGGTGCGTGGTCTCGAGGCCGTGTTTGACGGCGAAGAGGTCACGCCGCTTGACTTTTCAAGCCTCCCGTCAGGCGACGAACTCGCTGCCGAGCTCGAGCGCTTCCTCCGCGGTGAGCAGGAGGGCAATTAGTAGGCGCTCAGGGGTCGTGCAGTTTGCCTCGTGGTGTTTGGTGCAGGGAGGCAGGATCGTACCCAGCGCAGCAGCCGCACCCAAAACCACATTTGCCCAATCACGGCCAAGGCGAGAGGAATCGGTAGATTGACTGCCGCCACCAAGGCGAGCACGGTCTCAGCTGCACATAGGACGCGCTGTGCCGCCCACCAGCGCAAGTACGTCGAGGAGACGCGGATGCTTCCGTCGATGTTGCGACAACCCTGGGCAAAGCACGATGACATGTGACCCCCCTCCGGAGGGGCGCCTCTAGCAGGAAGGGTTCCACCCGATCGGGTGGTCCGGCGTCACTGGTGAGTACTGGCGTGCCGTTCGGGGAACACGCTGAATAGCTCGATCAACACCCCGGCGCTTCGGCGGGGGCTGGCTAGGAAGCACTGGGTATTTCTCGGGGTCTCGCATTATTCACGCGTGAAAGGAGTGGCGATGAAGATTGACAGCATTATTACGAGCCCGGCGCCGCCCGGCCAGCCAGTGATTATTCAAGGTGAAGGATTGGACGCCGCGGAGCGGCTTCTCTTCGGCAGCGAGCCGGTCCCGTTCAAGGTCAACAGCACCGGGAGCATCGAGGCGGAAGTCCCGGATGGCTCGGGCACCGTCGATGTGACCGTCGAGCTGAAGGATGGTGGCAAGAGCAACAGCGTCAGCTTCACCTTCCTTTAGTTGAGATGACTGTCGGGCGTCGGCTTCGTGCTGCCCCGCTCCGCAAGACAGCTCTAACGAGCACGTGGTCGCGCCTGGATCCCGCTGCGCGAGGCCGGGGCGGTGATCTCGCACGAGAGTGCGCCGGAGTTGCACGCCCCATCCGATGTCATTCCAATGGCGGTGCGTCTGTCGCTGCCGCGAGTCAAGCGCGGGCAGCGCCCTCGCCCGGGTGTTCGTGTCTCGGCGTCGCTGGCCGGCCGTGAGTTCGAGACCTTCCTGCTCGACATCGGGTTCCGGGTGATCTCCACGGAAGGAATCGAGGCACTCACCACCCGGACCTGCTCGTGTTTGCGGGGCCTGCCGCCGGTCACCGTGCCAGCACTGCCGCTGGAGACCCAGGTGGCCGAAAAGTTGCACCGGGACGTGGTCTCGGAGGTGGATTAGGTAGGCGCAGACTGCTCGACTTGTCTCGGCGTCGGCGGCCCGGCGACGGCGCCTAGTGCGGGCTTCTCGGTGTCCTTCTTCCAGGTCCGTACACCGATCTGGCCGATCTCTACTCCAGGATGAGTACGTCCTCGGCGAGGTCGAGGTGCCGTTACCGCAGGGCACACAGCTCGCCGCGGCATAACCCAATGATCATCGTAAGCCGCGTGAGCAAGCTGGTCAATGCGACCTGCGCCGGTCTCAGCGGCCCCATTAGGATCCAGACGAGCGGCGGGCGGATCGTCGTCGATGAAACGACCGGAAGAGACCAGACTCGTGGCCCCCACCCTCTACCGCAACACCGACTACTCGTTGAGCCACCTCATCGAGGACGTCAAGGCCGGCCGGCTCGGTCTGCCCGACATTCAACGTCCGTTCGTGTGGTCCTCGGCAAAGGCGCGGGACTTGCTCGACTCGATGTACCGCGGTTACCCAATCGGCACCCTGATGTTCTGGGAGACAGGCGCCGAGGTCGGAACCCGGCAGATCGGACTTGAGGAGTCGGATCGGGCGCCGCAGCTGCTCGTCGTAGATGGTCAGCAGCGGCTCACGTCCTTGTTCGCCGTTCTTACCGGTCGCACGGTCCTGACGAAAACGTTCGAGCAGAAGCGGATCCGGGTCGCATTTCGACCCGAGGACGAGACGTTTGAGGTCACCGATGCTGCGATCGAACGTGACCCTGAGTTCATCCCGGACATCACGGCGCTCTGGTCGGCGGGATACAAGACGGCCGTCCGGGCGTTCCTCCTGCGTCTTTCCGAAGCTCGAAACATGGAACTTCCCGACAGTCACCAGGATGTCCTGGAAGAAAGGATCGACCGCGTTCGCGACCTTCGTGACTTCCGATTTCAGGTTGTCGTGCTAGGAGCGGCGACTGACGAAGAGCGGGTCGCCGAGATCTTCGTGCGCATCAACTCGGAAGGTGTACAACTCAACCAGGCCGACTTCATCCTGACGCTGATGTCGGTCCATTGGGAGAAGGGGCGTCGAGAGCTGGAGGCATTTAGCCGCGCGTCAGTCGACCCAGCGGCCGTCGGGCCGAGCCCGAAGAACCCGTTCCTTGAGCCTAGTCCAGACCAGCTTCTCCGAGTCGAGGTCGCCCTCGCATTTCGACGGGCACGGCTCCAGCATGTCTACAGCATCCTGCGGGGGAAGGACCTCGAGACCGGTCGAGTGAGCGCCGTGCGTCGCAACGAGCAGTTCAGCGTGCTTGCCGACGCCCAGGAGCAGGTGTTGGACCTAACTAACTGGCACGAGTTTCTCAAATGCCTTCAGGCTGCCGGGTTCCGCAGCCGTCGGATGATCACATCGGACAACGCCTTGCTGTTTAGCTATGCGCTGTGGCTGATCGGACGGAGGGACTTCGGTCTCGACCTCCGAGCGTTGCGTCCTGCCATCGCGCGATGGTTCTTTATGGCTCACACCACTGGTCGGTACACGTCCTCCCCTGAGTCCCAATTGGAGTTCGACCTTGGCCGGATTGCCGACCTGCCAACCGGGGACGGTGACGCCTTCATCGCCGAGCTCGATCGCCTCGTCACAGCCAACTTCACCGGAGACTACTGGGAGATATCCCTGCCCAACCGGCTTGACACGTCGTCGCCACGCTCACCTGCGCTCTTTGCGTATCTGGCGGCCCTCAACCTGCTCGACGCCGAGGTGCTCTTCAGTGATGTCCGTGTGAAGGACCTACTCGACCCGGCCGTGACAGCCCCGCGTGCTGTCGAGCGTCATCATCTATTCCCAAAGAAGCATCTGGCGTCGTTGGGCCTCATCGGTACTCGCCAGGTCAACGCCATCGCGAACATGGCATTCCTGGATTGGGCGGAGAACGCCAAGATCAGCGACGCCGATCCCCTGGTCTACTGGCCGATCATGACGGCCAGAGCGGATCCTGACCGGCACAAGCATCAGGTGCACTGTCACGCCCTCCCCGTCGGATGGGAGCAGCTCGACTACCAAACCTTCCTGGAGCGCCGCCGCACGCTCATCGCTCGGGTCGTCCGCGAAGGCTTCGCGACGCTATGGGGCGCGAACAAGCCCGCTCGTACCCCATCGATCGAGGACCTCATCGAGGCAGGGGAATCACAGACTCTGGAGTTCAAGTCGACGGCTCGCTGGAACATCCATACGAGCCAACATGACTCGAAGATGGAGCACAGTGTCGTCAAGACAGTTTGTGGGCTCCTCAACGCCGAGGGCGGCTCATTGTTGATCGGCGTCAATGACGCGGGGGAAGTTCTCGGTCTCGACGAGGACATCAGCACGCTTGGCAGCAAGGCGAACACCGATGGCTACGAGCTGTTCCTTCGACAACTCCTCGACGCCAACTTGTCCGTAATTACAGCAGCCACTACTCGAATCCGGTTCCACCGGGTTAAGGGTTGTCTCGTCTGCCTGGTGGCTGTTGCGCCGTCGGGGAGGCCTGTGTTCGCGAAGCTCTCCAAGGGCAGCGCCGGCAACGGATCCGAATTCTGGGTTCGGATCGGGAATGCCACGAAGCAGCTGCACGGCGATGACATGGTTCACTACCAAGAGGTCCATTGGGGCTAGTCCAGTACAACGATGCAGCGGCGCGAGACGATTCGCCAGCCCTCGGGAAGCGGACCCAGACTTGCGTCTGGACCATCCACCTGGTCGGTGCACTCCGGTATAGAGGTCACCGCGCCGGTTCGGTGGCGACTTCGGGGGGCCCGGCGTGTTCGGGGATCGTGGCGGTGACTGGTGCGTGCTCGTCGGGCATCTGCGCGGGTGCCGGTGTGCTGCCGACGGAGAACGCCAGGCAGACCACCGCCGCGAGGAGGTAACCCAGCGCGGCGCCAGGACTGGCTGCCCAGGCCACCTGCTCGCCGTGGATCAGGCCGATGAACGACAGCACCGCCCCGGCGGCGCAGTACCCGGCGGCCCAGTAGTAACGTTTGTCGATCATGAACGCCGCGATCGCGCCGAGCACCATGCCGGCCAGGATCGCCCCGCCGCCGAGGCTCTTCAAACCTTCGTAGACAACACCCGCCTGGGCCAGTGCGTCGCTACCGACCAGGGTCGCGCTGGTGCCGGCGGCGTTGAGCACGTTGTCGATCTGGCCGGTCGCCCAGGCCGCGACGTTGGGGATCACCGCCAGGACGACGGCCACGGCATGCGCCTTGGGTACCGAGACGAATGCCTGCGCGCCGATCAGCAGCCCGATGTAGAGCAGGATCGGCACGATGGCCGGCAGCGGGATCAGCGCGCCGAGCAGCCCGAACAGCCCCAGAAAGCACATCAGCGCGATCACCACACCGGAGGCCAGCGAGTACGTGGTCCGGCCACCGGCCTCCTTCCAGCCCGGGTGTCCGATGTAGACGGCCGGTGGGAATGGGCTGCCCAGCGCGGCACCGACCACCGCCCCGGTGCCGTCGGCGAGCAGCACGCTGCGCAGGTTGTAGTTGTCCCCGGCGACCGCGGCGCTTTCCACGTTGGTCATGCCCTCGCAGAAGTTGTAGATGCCCAGTGGGATCGCGGTGGCCAGCAGCGGCGCCACCGCCGAGAGGCCGTCGACCAGCAGGTCGATGTTGAGGGTCGGCAGGCCGATGGCGATGTCTCGGGCCGCCGTGACCACGTCCGGTACGGACAGGTAGCCACCGATCCAGCCGATCGCGGTGCCGACCAGCAGCGCGGCCAGCCCGATCGGGATGTTGCCGGGCAGCTTGCGGCCGGTGAAGAAGCCGATCACGATGATCGCGAACACCGGCAGGGCGATCCACAGCGCCTCCCACATCTGCGCTGCCGGGCGCATCGAGATGAACGCGATCGAGATGCCGGCCAGCGTCCCGAGCAGCGCCGCCCGGGGAGTGAACCGGCGGATGTAGGGACCCACGAACGCGCCGATCAACACGATCAGCCCGATGATGAACGACCACGCCAGGCCGGCCACCCAGGCCCGGATCGGGTCCCTGGTACTCAGGAAGATCGGCAGCATGATCACGAAGGTCACGATGAACATGTGCGGCACGCTCGGGCCATACGGCATCGCGCACACGTCGGTGCGGTTCTCGCGGCGGGCCAGCCGGCGGGCCAGGTAGGTGTAATACCCGTTGCCGATCAACAGCTGGATCCCCAGCGCGGGCAGGATGATCCCGAACACGTCGCCCTGGGGGATCTGCACGACGGCCACGCACAGCGTGGTGAGTACCAGCACGTTGACCAGCACGTTGAACCCGAGGCCGAACGCCGCATTGAGGTCACCGCCGACCCACCACGGCAGCCGCACGGTCTCGTTCTCGGCCTGGGTGGTCATGGGGATCAACTCCGTTCGCGGTCGGTGGCCGCGCCGACCGCGGCGGGGCTGACGGCACTCAGTGCATCGAGGTAGGCCGCCGACGGGGCGACCCAACCGAGGATGCCGCCCTGGGCGGCGATCATCGCCAGCCCGGCCTGCTGGAACTCCGGGAAGTAGGAGCCGACGCAGTCGGCGAGCACCAGGCACTCGTAGCCGCGGTCGTTGGCCTCCCGGATCGTGGTGTGCACGCACACCTCGGTGGTGACGCCGGTGACGACCAGGCTGGTGATGTCGGCGGCCTGGAGCAGTTGGTGCAGGTCGGTGGCGTAGAACGAACCCTTGCCCGGCTTGTCGATCACGACCTCGCCGTCGCGCGGAGCGAGCTCGTCGACGATGTCGTGGCCGTACTCGCCGCGGATCAGGATCCGGCCCTTGGGGCCGACGTCGCCGATCCGCAGTGTCGGGTTGCCGCGGTTGAGCTTGGCCGGCGGGCAGTCGGTCAGGTCGGGGCGGTGGCCTTCGCGGGTGTGGATGACGGTCATCCCGGCTGCCCGGGTGGCCGCCAGCACCTGCCGTAACGGCGGGATCACCGCCTGCAGCAGGCTCACGTCGTTGCCCAGCGACTCGCCGAAACCTCCTGGCTCGACGAAGTCGCGCTGCATGTCGATGAGCAGCAGCGCAGTTCGCGCGGGGTCGAAGCCGAACGGGCCGGGATCGGCGGGCACGGTGACCTGGTCATCTGGGACTTGGTCAGCCGGCATGGTGATCTCCCGTGGTGGTGGCGGCCACAGTGGTGGCGGCCACAGTGGTGGCGGCCACCACCGCCTCGGAGGTGGCGACGCAGCCGAAGACCCCGCCCTGCATGGTCACCATCCGCAGCGCCGCGGTGTGGTTGCCCAGCTCGGTGGCCCCGGTGCAATCAGAAAGGATCAGGCACTCGTAGCCCCGGTCGTTGGCCTCGCGCATGGTGGTGTGCACGCAGACGTCGGTGGTGATCCCGGTCAGCACGAGGTGGGTGATGCCCTTGGTGCGCAGCACCAGGTCGAGCCCGGTGGCGTAGAACGCGCCTTTACCCGGCTTGTCGATCAGGACCTCGCTCGGCAGCGGCGCGACCTCGTCGACGATCTCCCAGCCTGGCTCGCCGCGGACCAGGATCCGGCCCTGCGGCCCGGGGCCGCCGATCTCGGCGCCGATTTGCGCCGACCGCCACCGCTTGTTGGCCGGCAGATCAGACAGGTCAGGGGAGTGGCCCTCTCTGGTGTGGATCACCAGCATGCCGATGACCCTGGCGTGGGCCAGCATCCGCACCGCTCCGCGCAGACCGGCTCGGGTCAGCTCGATGTCGTAGCCCATCTGGTCGACGTAGCCGCCGCGGCCGCAGAAGTCGACCTGCCAGTCGATGCAGATCAGAGCGACCCTGTCGGCCCCCACGGTGCCGTCGTAGGGCCAGGGGTACGGGTCGGCGGTGACTGGCCCCAATCTGGTGTGGCGTAGCTGGGTTAGGTGCGAGAGGGCGCGGGTCATGTCGTTTTCCTACGGGTCGGCCGGGTGGGTTTGGACGGCCAGCCGGGCTGCGACGGACAGCAGCACGGGCTCGGAGAACGCAGGACCGATCAAGGTGATGCTGGCCGGTCGCCCGTCAACGGTCCGCCCGGCCGGCACGGTGAGCGCCGCGAGATCGAGCAGGTTGACGAACTGGGTGTAGCGGCCCAGCACGGTATTGCGGTGCACCGGCTCCTCGGCGATCTCGTCCAGGGTGAATGTGGTCGGCACGGTCGGCATGATCAGCAGGTCGGCGCGTTGCCAGAGCTGCTCGGTCCAGCGGCGCAGCTCCTGCAGGCGGTGCCAGGCCCGGAAGGTGTCTACGGCGTCGAATCTCCTGCCGCCCTCGATCAGTTGCCGGGTGATCGGCAGGACATCCTCGGGATGCTCGGCGAAGAACTCCTCCAGCTCGGCCAGCCGCTCAGCGACCCATGGTCCGTGGTAGAGCAGTTCGCCCGCCTCGAGCAGCGGGGCGATCGTGGTCAGCGTGACCTCGCCGGCGCGAGCCACGGCGGCGTCGAACACGTCCCGCATCCCGTCGTCACCCTCGAAGTCCAGTTCTGTCGCGACGGGGACTGCGACCCGTGAGTGGCAATGAGTGCTATGACTCGCATTGCCACTCACGGGTCGTGACCAGGGGTCCCCAGGATCGGGACCCCTGGTCACGTCCAACACCGTGGCGGCGTCGGCGACGTCGGCGGTGAAGATGCTCACGCAATCCAGCGACCGGCAGGCCGGCACCACGCCCGCGGCGCTGACCAGGCCGCGGG
>JBOHFU010000102.1:0-9302 GCA_050699675.1 Pseudonocardiaceae bacterium | reverse complement strand
CGGCTCCAGCGCGGTGACTGAGCATCATCCTCCCCCTATGCATGAACACCCGCGGTTGCGCGGTGCCTGGCGTGCGCCAGCGCTCCGTAGCAGCAAGCAACATCCTCAGCGCGCGAAAGGGCGGAAGGCTGCCCGTCCCGAGGCACTTAGGAGTTAACGCGGGACTGGGCGTGGAGGTAACGGCGATCAGGCTGGTCCTCTTGGGTGAAGCCCATCAGGTCCGAGGCAAGCTCGCCGACGCGACGGATCCCGGCTTCGTCACATCGAGCGCCGCGCCGTCAGGGTGGGTTTTTCAGGGCGTCTGGCACGTTATCGGCGAAGGTGAAGTGCTCCCGCAGCCCGGTGGCGTCCAGTGCCCAGTTGGCGGTCTGGGAGTTGCACACCAACCGCAAGTCGAGATCTTCTCGGGTAGCGAGTTCGTTGGCCTCGAACAGCACGGACAGCCCGGCAGATCCCAGGAACCGCACACCATCAAGGTCCACCACCACGACCTGGGCAAAAACCAGCTGCGCGGTCAGGAAGGCGGCCAGTTCCGGCGCGGTCAGTGCGTCGATCTCGCCCATGACGGTGACCACACGAGCGTCGGGACCGTGCTCAGCTACCTCCAGACCCAGGATGTCGGCGGGGAAGTTGCCGCTCACACTCACCACCCACCATTCCGCATGATTAAGGGATGGACATCGGCCAGGATCGGGTTGCCGCGCCGCGGCGGAAACTTTGGGGGAGGGGGCGTCCCGCCGCGGCGCGGCGCCGCCGGACCGCGGGGAGGTGCCCGGCGGGCTTCTCCGGGTTTGTGAGCCCGGACCGACAAACAGGAGACTTCAGGCGATCACCGCCTACCTAAGTTCATCCTGCTGATCTTCTGACGCCATTTCCGCGCTCCCTCCTTAGTGGTCTGCACCTCCAGCTCCCTTCTACGGCTTCGGCGGCACCCCGAGGGACGCCGAAGCCCCCCGACGGCGTGGCGTCCGCTCCGGAACCAAGGCCGTCGGTTGCTGTCAGTTACCCTATGTCACACAGGAGTAAACCTCGCCGAGAGCCGTGCCCATCGGGCACAGCACTTCTCGATCAGCTCGACGTGACACGGTGTCCGCGTCGCCGACCCGCGCGTAGCCGGCTCACCCCTTGACGTAGGCGAGATTCTCGGCGGCGAGCCCGTCGCGGCGCTGCGGCTCGTCCCGCCATCTGTGCACATACCCGGCAAAGGTGCTTATCGGTAACAATCCGGATCGTGTGCGAACGAGGAAGTCCCGTCGAAAGTTTACCGTTAGGCACTCGGTCCTAAACCTTCGTAAGCCCGTCGCTGACTACGCTCGAAGATCATCATCATAACTAAGTAGCGGCTGCAAGAATATTACGTGGTGAACGCATGTTGTCAGGGTGCCTTCTTCTGGTCATGGTATGGATAAGCCGAATCGGCGGTGTCGTCGCACGGCCATCCGACCAAGGAGGGGGACCGCAATGAGCGTGATCTGGGGGACCGTCCGACGTGGCTCGATCGCACTGGCGGGGACGTTCCTCGCCCTGAACATGACCGGCTCCAGCGCCACGGCCATGGTCGGACGCAATAGCGTGGCCACTCCTGTGGCGGGGAGCAGTGCACTGGTATCGGGCTCGGAAAGCCAGCATGCGCTGGCGGAGCTGCCGGAAACCGTTCGCAAGTGCGCAAACGGGCTGGGGTACGGGGCCAACAGTGGCACTTGCGACCCCGTAATCCTCGTCACCGAGTAGCACTTCCGCCGGCCACCAGTGGGTACCCAGGAGCGCACCCGGGGCGTCCCAACGTGGTCAGGGTGGCCAGCGACAGCGGCTGCGGAACCTCGGGGACCCAGCCGGTAGACCTGCACGCACCCCCTGAACGGGTGGTGTTCTCCATAGTTCGCTCCAGCGGGTATCTGTGCGTCGCCACGTGCCTCTATTCCTCCGAAGGCGCTCGGCGAAGGGACTGACGAAGCCGGCACCCCACACAACCTGGAGCGAACATGGAAAGCTCTGGCTTCTCCACCAAAGATCGTGACTTCTCCACCGCGCGACCCGTGGGCACCCACCCGCCGGAGTACTTCGAGCCGGGCGAGACCGCGACGGAGTTCGATGCGGGGGACTTCATCCTCGTCAAGGGGCACGGTTTCCAGGGCTGGCTGATCAAACTTGGCCAGAAGATGCGAATCCACGGGGCCGACCGGAAGTACGTGGACTGGGCGCACGCCGCGCTGATCGTGGACCGTGACGGCACCCTGATCGAGGCGGTGGGCACCGGCGTGCGGGAAGTGTCACTTGACTACTACACGGGGCGGCACTACCAGATCTTCCGCATCAAGACCTCGGACGAGAACCGCGCAGAGGCGGTCGCGTTCGCCAGACGGGTGCTGGAGAACAACGCCAGGTACGGACCGCTGACGATCATCAGCATCGCCCTGTCGATGCTGACCGGCAGCAGGCTGACGTTCTTCATCGACGGCCAGTACGTGTGCTCCGGGCTCGTCGCCAGCGCGCTGGAACGGACCGGCTGTATTTTCAACCGTTCCGCGGCGAACATCACGGCCGCTGATCTGGCGAAGTACTTCGACCCTGCGCAGCGGCCTTACCTGGCAGGGAGCGGGACCTCGTCGCGCGGGCCTGCGCCGCCAAGCATCCCAGAGGTGCTGCCGAAAACCGTCCGGGTGAGCTGAGCGCGCGACCGGATCCCCAGTTTGCGATAGGTGTTCGACAGGTGGAATTCGATCGTCTTCGCGGAGAGGAAGAGCTGCGCGGCGGCCTCCACGTTGGTGGCGCCGTCCGCGACGACCAGCGCGACCTGCAGCTCCTGGGGGGTCAGCTGGGTCGTTGAACGTTCGCGGCGAGGTCGCGACGCGATTCCCGTCGCGCGCAGCTCGGCTTCGGTCCGCTGGGCCCACAATCTCGCGCCGAGCCGGGTGAAGGTGGTCAGTGCATCGGCGAGCACCTGCCGGGCATCCGTCGGGCGACGGTGGCGGCGCAGGAACTCGCCGAAGCACAGCTGGGTGCGGGCCTGCTCGAACGGATGCCGTGCCCGCTCGTGCCACTGCAGAGCCTCGACAAAAGCACCGTGCCCCTGCTCCTCGTCGGTGTAAAGCAGGCCGCGGCAG
The DNA here is from genome assembly GCA_050699675.1 of Pseudonocardiaceae bacterium. Taxonomy (GTDB): domain Bacteria; phylum Actinomycetota; class Actinomycetes; order Mycobacteriales; family Pseudonocardiaceae. The sequence continues at coordinate 6,198 of JBOHFU010000102.1, read as the reverse complement.
CGGGCGGCGACGGCGCATTCGGTCGGTCGACCGGTCCTCTCGGCCTCTCGGACGAGCACGTCGAACGCGCGCTGGGCGCGGTGCGGCTCCCCCGCGCGGACGTGCGCCTCGACGAGGTCACCCGCCCAACTGAGCAGCACCGGGTCGCCGAGCCCACGCGTGTAGGCGAACTCAGCGACGAAGGAGAGGTTCTCAGCGGCCAGGCCCGGATGACCCTCGCTCAGCTCGAGCAGGCCCAATGCCCGAGCCGACTGAGCCTCGACGACTCGAGCCCCGGATGGCGCCGCCAACTCGACGGCCGTGGCGGCGTGCTCCCGGCAGTCCGCCGCGTGGCCGAGGGTCGCTTCGAAGGTGGCCAGGACGATCAAGGCGTGCGGCAGTTCGGTCAACCAGCCGGTCTCCTCGGTGAGGCTCACCGCGGCGTGCGCATGGGCCAGCCCCGCCGCCCAGTCGCCGTCGCGCCAGCACGCGCTCGCCAGCCGGGACAGCTGGAAAGGCAGCAGACCGACGGCTCCGGCGGACCGCGTCATCCGGACCGCGGACTCGAGCCACCGGCGCGCCGACGCCTGATCCCCTACCGACGCGTAGGCGTCTGCGGCGACGACGAGGAGCTGGTCGATTGACAGCGGGTCGTATTCCGCCAGGTGCTTCTCGCACCATGCGAGCAGTTCGCGCGCCGTTGCGCTGTCCCCGTCGACGGCCAGGGTGAGGGCCTCGACCAGCACCACCGGCAGGCGCGTCACAGCCGGCAGGTGCCGCACCAGATCGGCCGCCCGGCGCGCCATTTCCACAGCGAGACGCTGCTCACCGAGCGTAGCGCTCAATAAAGCCGCCTGGCTGCGCATCAAGGCCGACCACGCGGGTTCGGCGATCTCGGTTCGCTCGGCCAGAGCGAGAAGGTCGTCGCGCGCCTCGATCGGTTGACCGGACCACATCTGAATGCGGCACTGCAGGTGTTGCACCATGGTGATCGAGTGCTGATCGTCCGTTTCGGCCAGCGCTAGTTCGAGCAGCGGCACGGCGGCCCCGACGCACCCGGCAGCCTGGCTCGTCAACGCCGCGTCCAGGAGCCGCTGGGTCCGTGCCGGACCGACCGGGCTCAACCGCGCCGCACGTTCGAACAGGGCAAGGGCCGTAAGGTGGCTCTGCCGAGCGGCGGCCTTCCTGGCCGCGGCGGCCACCTGCCCCGCAATGTCCTCGTCGGGGCTGGGGGTCGCGGCCGCGAGATGGAAGGCGCGACGCTCCGCTGCTCCTGGCGTGCACCGCCGCTCGTAGACGGTGGCCAGGGCCTGATGCGCGGTGCGCTTCCGCGCCGCAGTGGCCGCGTGGTAGACCGCGCTGCGGACGAGTGGGTGCCGGAAACGGACACCGCTGGTGTCCTGGACGAGCAGTCCCGCGTCCTCGGCCGCGTCCAGGTCGCGTCGACCGAGGCCCTGCTGGGCCAGCGCATCGTCCACTGCATCGTCCGCCGAGCCCGCGACCGCGAGCAGCAGAACGGCGCGGCGGGTGTTCTGGGACAGGCCGGCCATCCGCCGCTCGTAGGCGCGCACGAGCCGCGTGCTGAGGGGGACGGGCTCGACCGGTAACTTCGGTGACCAGGTGGTCGGCAGGTCCAGCAGCGCGAGCGGGTTACCGGCTGTCGCCTCCCACATCGCACTGGACAGCGCGCCCCGATCAGTCACCAACTGCTTGGCCGCTGCGAAGTCCAGGCCGTTGAGCGGCATCTCTGGTAGCGCGGCCAACCACCGTTGCGCCGCCGGGGAGACGTCGACGGCGCAACGCGCGGTGAGAACAACCGCTATGCGCTCTGCGCGCATCCGGCGGATCGAGAAGACCAGGGCCTCCAGCGACGGGAGATCGAGCAGGTGCGCGTCATCCACCGCGATGAACAACGGCCGCTCGTCGGCGGAGTTCGCCAGCAGGGTGAGCGTGGCGGCAGCCACGCCGAGCCGGTCGCCGTGCACGGCCGGACCCAGGTCGAGGGCAGCTTTCAAGGCTGTGGCCTGCGCATCCGGGAGCCCGGACAGCCCGTGGATGAGCGGCCCGAGGAGCATGGACAAGGCGGCGTAGGGGATGTCGGTCTCGGCTTCGTGCCCGTCGACGCGGATGGTTCGCAGATCGTTCGCACACTCGGCAGCGGCGTGCAGAAGGTGGGTCTTACCCATGCCCGGGTCGCCGCGGATGACCAGAGCTTCGGGGTTGCCCCGCGCGGCATTCGCCAGCACGATCCGCAGCCGGCGATGCTCGTGATCGCGCCCAACCAGCATGGGTCGAGCCTAACGCGGCTGGAAAGTGGGAATGGAGAGAACCTTCGACGACGATCTTCTTCGTCGAAAGCGCAGCTCATCCGCAGTGTGCGCCGTCTGCAACGCTCATCGCATGGACCTGTCGCCTCGACGGGGTTTCGGTGGGCGATTGCCAGCACCGTATCCGCTGTGCACACCCAGTGCAGCGAGCTCGCGGCGCAGCCTGGCGAAGCACCTGGCCCGAGTGGGTCCGATGCTGCCGATCGGTATCCCGAGCTGGTGCGAGATCTCGGTGTAGGGCAGTGGCGGATCGACCACGAGGAGCGCGAGAAGGTCCTGGTCGCGGCGAGACAGCCGGCGTCGTGCCATCTGCACCAGCATCACCTGCTCGCTACGGAGCGCCTCCTCCTCGGGCGACCGCGGCTCGGTGCGCATCACGATGGTCCGGCCGTCAATGCGTCCGGTCAGGTCGGTCTCATCGACGTGCGGGGCCTCTCGGTGACGGAGGCTGAGTGCTTTCAGGCACTCACGGTGCAGGATGCTGCGCAACCAGCCGCCGAGCGCCTGCGCAGTCCGCAGAGCCTCGATGTTCGCGATCGCGGCCAGCCAGGTCTGCTGCACGACGTCGGCGGCGCTGGGTCCGTCGAGACCTCGGGCTCTGGCCGCACACTGCAGGCGATCGTCGAACCGGCCTACGATCTCGCGCCAGCTCTTCGCGCAGCCGGCTCTGGCTCCGGCGACAAGTTCTGCCAGATCGGTCTCGTGGCTGACCCAGGTGGCGGTCGGGGTGGGGAGTTCGGTCGTCGTCACTGTCGCGGACCTTCGATCCGTTATGCCCAACCAGGGCAGATGTACGATGTAGATCTAACGGTACGAAGGTCTGACCCTTGGTCGAATCCGGAGAATCCCTAGGGTCTGCCCGGTCAGGGGTCGCTATCGGCGGTCGGGCCTGCAGGCCATGATGGCGACGTGATGGAGCTGGAGCGCACTGCGGTTGGCCGTACTCGGCCGGATCGGACTGGGTCGGGCCCGCTGTTCGGCTTGGACGAGCTGGCAGACGCTGGCTGTATCGTTTCAAGCTCGATGCTGGTGACGCCGCAGCTGTGCTGGCCTTTGCTGTGCGCTGCGGTGGGTGCAGAGGTCTGGGTCAAGCACGAGAACCACACCCCGATCGGCGCGTTCAAGGTGCGCGGCGGGCTGGTGTACCTGGACCGGCTCATTCATGAACCGGTGCCACCGGCTGGGGTGGTCACGGCCACCCGGGGCAACCACGGTCAGAGCCTGGCCTACGCAGCCCGGGCCACCGGTACCCGGGCGATCGTCGTGGTGCCGGAGGGAAACAACCCGGAGAAGGACGCGGCCATGCGGGCCTTCGGCGCTGAGGTCGTGGTCGCGGGCCGCGACTTCGACCAGGCCCGCGGTCACGCCTGCGCGCTGGCGCAAGAGCTGGGCCTGCGGTGGGTGTCGCCCTTCCATCCCGACCTGGTGCTCGGAGTGGCCACCTACGCCGCGGAGCTGCTGAGTGCGGTGACCGACCTGGACACCGTCTACGTGCCGGTCGGGATGGGCTCGGGGATCGCCGGGCTGATCACCGTCCGCGACCTGCTCGGCCTGCGGACGGAGATCGTCGGCGTCGTCGCCGAGGGCGCGCCCGCCTACGCCCATTCGCTGGCCGCCGGCCGGGTAGAGACCACCGACCGGGTCACGACGTTCGTAGACGGCGTGGCCTGCCGCGAGCCCGACCCCGACGCGGTAGCCATCATCGCCCGCGGTGCCGCCCGGCTGCTCACGGTGCCCGACGACGAGACCGCCGCGGCGATGCGGCTGATGTTGCGCGCCACCCACAACCTGACCGAACCGGCCGGCGCGCTCGGTCTCGCCGCGCTGATGCGCGAGCGCGACCTACAGCGCGGGCGCCGGGTCGCGGTCGTACTCACCGGCGGCAACGTCGACGCGTCGACACTCGCAGCGGTGCTGGCAGGCCAGACGCCCCTTCCCTAGCCCATTCTTGCCGCCGAGCAATTCGGCTCCGAATGGCGGTCCGGCGGGGGCCTTGGGACCCAGCCGGGGTGCTCGACGGCGTCCCGCCGGAGTTGCGCGACGCCGACCACCCGCTGTGGTGCGACCAGGCATGCTACCGAGCGTGGATGTCCGGCCGCAGATGGTCACTGCCGCCCTCAGAGCGCTTGGATGTCCCGGCATTCCCGGCGAAGCGCCGCCAGACCGCAGCGTCGGCCTGGGCGCTCACGTCGGGGGTGGCGTGCGGTCGCACCTACGGTGACGGCAAGCACCCGCACGTCGACTGGCACCGGCTGCGTGAGCTCGGACTGTACGGCTGACGGTTCACCAGCTCGACGCACTCAGCGACTGAGGATGTCCGATTTGCCCATTACCGGTGATCTTGCGGAAAGTGACCCCTGGCCTGCGGTGATCCTGCGATCGGCGAGCGCGTTTCCCCAGGTCGCACGCGAGGCGCGATTTCCACCTCAGCTGCACCCACGAGGAGTTGACGTGGAACCGGCCAGCCGCCGGGAGCTGGACACGGGGCGAACGCTCAAACCGGCGGCCAGCCGGGGTCTACTCGTCTCGCCGGGGCGAGGGCAGCGCCAGCGATCCGGGCACCAGGCGCAGCGCGGCCGCGGCGCGGTCCAACGCGGCACGGGCCGCCTCCAGCTGCGTGCCGGCGCACGCCGCGCACGGCTTGCTGTAGGGCTGCTCGTGCAGGGTCGTGACCATCATCAGCAGGTGCCCGCACTCGGCCTTGTACACGCCCTTCGGGTGTATGGCCCGGTCGTCGATGGTATGGCTGCGAAGTCCAGGATCGACAGGCCCCACTTCATGCGCACACGATCCACGCGCCTACCCGCCGACCGGCCGCGACGACGCAATCCGGGCAGTAGCGCGGGCACTCGGCCTCGCAGTCCTCGGGGCACAGTGCGGGTGGCAGGTCGCACCGGCGCAGCAGCGCCCCGCACAGAGCCACGTAGCCCCCGTACCGGTGCCCCTCGGCCAGGGCGTCGCCGGTGGCCTCCAGCAGGCGAATGCAGTCGCAGTGCGGCGCGCTCACCGGGCACGCCCCAGGATCGACTCGCACAGGGCGACCGTGTCCTTCTTCGACAGCGTCACCCCCGGTGCGCCCAGGCCGTGCAATGTCCACGAGCCGTTGATCTCGTGGACGACCAGCAGCGTGGTGTGGTCGCCGTCATCGGTGCTGCGGCCGATCGCGGTCAGGCGGCCGCGCTCGGGCTTGTGGCGGTGCGTCTCAGGTACGTCTATCACGGTTGTCGACGGTGAACGATCGCCCGCAGCGGGTGTTGCACCGTTGCAACGGTCCCCCGGCCGGGCTACACCAGCAGACCAGCCCGGTACGCCATCCCCCGCAGCTCCCGGCCCACCGCGTCCCGACGGGAGCGCGCGAGCAGGACGGCGAGCACCTCACGGACGAACGGATTGCGCAGCACCCGGGCTGGTGAGATCAGCTCCGCCTTCCGCAACGCTCTCACGGCGTCGTCCTGGCGTCCCCGGATCCGGGCCAGCGCCCGACCGTAGTTGGCCCAGTAGGTCGCCCGCCGGGTGGCGGAGGAGAGCAGTTGGGGCTGCAGGCCCTCCGCGACGCCGGCGGCCTTGGTGAAGTCCCGCGCTTCCAGCGCGACCCCCAACCGCCACACCCCGACGTTGGTCGGCCCGAAACTGAGCCAGTAAGCGTTCCCCTCCCCGGTGCGGCTCGCCAGCTCCGCGGCGTACTCCAGCGGAGCATCCACATCGCCGGGGCGTTTGTCTGCAGCGGCCACCAGCGACCTTGACAGCGCGAGCATGCCCTCGAGTTGCTTGGCGGTGCCGGTAGTCGTCGGTAGGGCGGGAAGCGAGTCGAGTTCGGCCTGCGCCATGTCGAACTCTCCAGCTGCTAGCAGCCCGTTCGCCGCACCGAAGGTGGCCAGGCCGAGAATCTCGG
>JBOHFU010000101.1:0-9469 GCA_050699675.1 Pseudonocardiaceae bacterium | reverse complement strand
TTGGACGGGCTCAAGCTCGTGGCCGGGCTGCTGTCGGTACTGGCGTTGGCGGCGCTGTTCGTCACCTCGCTGACCCGTGCGCCGGAGCCGGCGTGGAGCGTCGTGCTGGCGGTGGTCTCGCTCGGTCTGGCCGTCGCGATCGCCGTCGGCGTGCTGCACGGTCGCAGAGCCGGCCGCTATCGGTGACCGACGAGCCCGATCGCCCCTCCCGGACAGATCCAGCGCGGTCGGGCGCCCACCTGCTGTGCTTCGAGTAGGTTACCGGCCGGCGCGGTCGAGCAGCGGACCCCAGGAGGTCGGGCGGGGACCGCGGCGGAGGGAGGGCGGCGTTGGCTGAGGGACAGCGGAGGTTGTCTGCCCAGTTTCCGCTTGCGGTGGCGGTCGCGCTGCCTGGCGTTTACCTGGGTGCCGCTGCCTATTTGGGTTGGCCGCACACCGAGCTGGCCGCGCCGCTGGCCGCGCTGGTGTTCGGCATCGCGATCATCGGTGCGGCGTTCGTGCTCTCCTGGGCCGCTGAGGCCGCGCAGGTGGACATCAGCGCCGGGTTGGCGATCGCGTTGCTGGCGTACAGCTCGGCATCGACCCGTTCCTGCTCGTGCAGTGGGTCGCGCCGCTGGCCAGCGAGTCCCCCGAGCTGATCGTGGCCTGCCTGTACGCGGTGCGGCTCAAAGCCTCGCACTCGCTGGGCACGCTGCTGTCCAGCAAGGCCAACCAGTGGACACTGCTGGTCGGCACGATCCCGGTCGTGTTCGCGCTTTCCGCGACCACCACCGATGGGCTGCCGATCGACGCCAACCAGCGCCTCGAGCTGCTGATTACCGCGGCGCAGTCGCTGTTCGCGGTGAGCATCCTGGTCAACCTCGGCCTGACGGTCTCCGGCGCGGTCACGCTGTTCGTGCTGTTCTCGGTTCAGTTCCTGGCCAGCATCACACTGTCCGCCGAGGCCAACCGCCTCGTGATCATCGTGATGTCGGTGCTGTACGGGTTGCTGGCCGTCGGCCAGTTCGCCCGACGTTGGCGCGACACCCGCCGAATAGTTCGCAACGGGCTGGCGACGCCCTTCAACGAGTTGGCGGCCACTGAGCGCTGAATGGAACGAGTGCTTGCACCCACATCCAGCTCGGGCTGTGAGGTGCGTTAGCTCTGCCGCCGGGGTGGCGTCAGATCCGATCCGTCGATCCGCTGCTTCGCGAGGTAGTAGAGGGTCGCCCCGGCCTCGACGGCGGAATCCCATCCGGGGCTCACCACGACACGTCCAGCGCTGCGTACGGCGATCAGGGTCGCCCCGAAGCGCTGACCGAAATGCATCTGGCACTCGCCGAAGGTGCTACCCGAGAGCTTCTCCGGGACTTGTACCGAATAAGTGTTGCCGCCTCCGCCGCTGCTCATGAGGTCGGCGTAGACCTGTGTGATCCCCGGGTCGAGGGCCTCCTCGGTCACCAGGTTCGGCATGTGCCACTGCACGCACTGGATCTTCGGATTGACGTAGCGCAGCTGGTCGCGACGGTTCATCTCACGCAGCGCCACCACCATGTGGACCTTCGGGTTAGCGTGGTCGACTGCCAGGGCGATCGCCAGCGCCTCGTTGTCATCGCGGCCGTCGATGATCACCGTGGCCGCCTGCGTCACGCAGGCACGGGTCATCACGTCCACCGTCGTCAGGTCGCCGCGGACGAACTGAACCGCCAGCTGTTCGGGCATCGGGTCCTCGACGACCTCGATCCAGGCACACAGCACCAGCCGGTGACTGCCCTCGGCGCTCAGCTCTGCGACCATGCGCTCGGTGCGGCCTGCCAGGTAGCCCAGGATGACGGTGTGGCCCTGCGCGTCGAGCTGGGCGAGGCCTTTCATCCGTTGTCCTCTCACGGCTTGGAGGTAGGTTGCCAACCGGGTGAACAGGATCGTCAACGTGACGATGCCGCCGATGATGACGTAGGCCCCCACGACGTGCCCGAGCGCGGTCGTCGGGAAGAAGTCGCCGTAGCCGACGGTCGCCGCTGTGACGAGGAACCACCACCAGTAGTTCGCCGGTCCGGTGATCTCGTTGCCGACAGGTTCGACCAGCCACATCCCCAGCCAGCTGGTCGCGAAGACCACGACGACGATGACCAGCGGGAGCCGCCATCCGGGCAGCCGGGTGTTGACCAGCTTCCAGAGCCGGCGCAGCAGGATCGGCACCTCAGCGCCCTACGTGAGGTGACAGCTGTGTGACGAGCGGATGAGCGATGTCGACGCGGGCCTACAGCGGGGCCATACCCGCCAGCAGATTCCGCGCCTCCGGTGCGGCGCCCGGTTCCACCACGACGTCGTACCGGTCGGCGCGCATTGAGCTGGTCGACGAGAAGTCACGTCGACCACGGGTGGCCGCGTGCGAGATCAGGCCCACGATCGCTCCTATGATCCCGCCACGAACTTGAGGTCTGCGCCGATGATCGCGACGCGATCGACCGGGAACATATTGTCGGAGAGGAAGTCGACGGCCCGCTCAGCTTCGGTGTAATCCGGGTAGGAACCGATGATCTGTCTTGGCATCGCTTCGGGCTGCATGCTGGCCTCCAATAAGGTTCTTTGTCAGCCGATGCCCCTTCCGGGAAGCGCCAAACATGCCGGACCAGCGACCTAACATCGGTCACACACACGAACCGTTGCACTACGAAATCAACGTGTCACGGTGCGTCAGAGCTGGTGGCTGCAGTGGCTCACCGGAAGGTTGAAGACGAGCTCGCTCTCACGATGTGCCGCTTGCCGGATTAGCCGGTGACCGTTACGGGTACCCCTTGCCCGATGATCGCCGGTGGACCGACCCAGAGACTGCCCCTGCCTCGCCGCACGAAGATTTTGACCGGGGCCGGCGCCGGGCTGCTGGTGGTGTTGATCGGCGGCTCCCAGTTGATCGACGTGTATGTGAACTGGCTGTGGTTCGGTGCGGTGGGCTACCCCGGCGTCTACCGCACGGTCCTGCTTACTCAGCTGGTCCAGTTCGTGGTGGGCGGTGTGCTGATCGGGGGTGTGCTGGCGTTCAACCTCGCGATCGCCTACCGCGTCCGGCCGTTGTTCGTCGCGGTGGACGGTCCTGAGGACCCCCTCGCCGGCATCCGTACCGGGATCATGCAGCGGATCCGCCTGGTGGGCGTCGGCGTCCCGGTCGCGGTGGGCCTGATCGCGGGGCTGATCGCCCAGGGTGACTGGCGGACCGTGCAGATGTACCTGCATGGGACCAGCTTCGGTATCGACGACCCCCAGTTCGGTCACGACATCGCTTTCTACGCCTTCCAGCTGCCCTTCTACGGGAAGCTCCTGGCCTGGGCTTTCGGTGCGGTGGTGGTGTCCTTGGTGGGGGCGGTGGTCACCCACTACCTCTTCGGTGGGTTGCGGCTGGCCGAGCGCGGTGGACCGCTCACCGGTGCGGCCACGGCCCACCTGGGGATTCTCGCGGGGATCCTCGGGTTGCTGCTGGGGCTGGAGTACTTCCTCGACCGCTATGAGCTGCTGTTCTCACAGCGCAGCGAGCTGTTCACCGGCGCCACCTACACAGACCTGAACGCGGTGTTGCCCGCCAAGGTCATCCTGGCGTTGATCGCGGTGATCTGCGCGATCGTATTTTTCGCGGGGGCTTTCCTGCGTAACCTGGCGTTGCCGGCTATCGCTATGGTATTGCTGCTCGTCTCGGCCATCCTTGTCGGCGGGGTGTGGCCGTTCCTGCTGCAGCGGTTCTCGGTGGATCCCAACGCCAACAAACGCGAGGCGCTGTCCATCGAGCGCAATATCGACGCCACCAGGCAGGCTTACGGGATCACCGACAAGCAGGTCACCTACGTCGATTACGTCGGTGATGGCCTGAGCAACGCCGCCCAGCTGGCCGACGAATCCGCGACGATCTCTAACATCCGGCTGCTGGATCCGAGCCTGCTGGAACAGACCTTCACCCAGCTGCAGCAGCGGGAGAACTACTACGGGTTCCCCGACAAGCTCGACGTGGACCGCTACGAGGCGGACGGGGAGCTGCAGGACTATGTAGTGGCGGTCCGGGAGCTGGAGACCGACTCGCTGGCCGAGAACCAGCGCAGCTGGATCAACCAGCACCTGCGATACACCCACGGTGACGGCTTCGTCGCGGCCCGCGCCGACCGGGTGAACGCCGCGCTGGAGGAGGTCGGGGATGACCGTGGCGGGGGTGGCTACCCGGTCTTCACCGTCAGCGACACCACTCGCCAGGGCGCCATCCCCGTAGACCAGCCCCGGGTGTACTTCGGCGAGTTGATCGACAGCTACGTCATCGTCGGTGGTGATCCTGGTGACCCACCACGAGAGCTCGAGCTCGACGGCTTGTTCACCTATGACGGTACGGGTGGGGTTTCGATCGAGAGCTGGTTGCACCGGCTGGTGTTCGCCGCTGAGTACGGCGAACGGAATATCCTGCTCAACGAGGCGATCGGGGCAGAGTCGAAGATCATTTTCCGGCAGGACCCGCGGGAGCGGGTCGAGGCGGTCGCGCCCTGGCTCACCGTCGACGGCGACCCCTATCCTGCCGTGGTGGACGGGCGGATCCGGTGGATCGTCGACGGCTACACCACCCTGGATCACTACCCGTATGCGCAGCGCACGGTGCTGAGTGAGACCACCCAGGACACCCTGCCCGGCACGGCGCGGCTGCCCGACGACGAGATCAGCTATATCCGTCACTCGGTGAAGGCCACCGTCGATGCCTACGACGGCACCGTCACTCTCTATGCCTTCGACGAGTCCGACCCGGTGCTGCAAACCTGGATGAAGGCATTCCCCGGCGCTGTGACGCCCGCCAGCGAGCTCAGCGACGAGCTTCGCAGTCATTTCCGCTACCCGCAGGACCTGTTCAAGGTGCAGCGGCAGATGCTTACCCGCTACCACGTCGACGACCCGCAGGTCTTCTTCTCCACAAACGACTTCTGGGACGTGCCCACGGACCCGACAGACAACCAGACCCAGGCCGACCAGCCGCCCTACTACGTGCTCGCCGGTCCACCGGCGGGTGATGGGCCGGCCACCTTCCAGCTCAGCAGCGCCCTGGTCGGGCTTCGCCGGCAGTTCCTGGCCGCCTACGTCTCGGTGAGCTCCAGCCCGGACTCCTACGGCGCCATCACGGTGCTGCGGCTGCCCACCGACTCCCAGGCCCTGGGCCCGCAACAGGTCCAGACCCGGTTCCGGTCCTCAGCCGAGGTCAGCCGGGAGCTCAACCTGCTGCAGGCAGCAGAGACGACCATCCGCTTCGGTAACCTGCTCACCCTGCCCACCGGAGACGGAACACTGCTCTACGTCGAACCGGTCTACGTCCAACGGACCAACCAGGACGCCTCCTTCCCACAGCTCAGCCGGGTGTTGGTGCTCTACGGTGACCGCGTCGGCTACGCCCCCACCCTGAACGAGGCGCTCCAGGAGGCGGTCGGAGCGGCTACCAACGTGCCGCCCGCCGCACCCGGAAACGGCCCACCCACTGCTGTCCCCGACCAGTCGCAGGCGCGTCCGGAGGTCCAGCAGGCCGTCGCGGCCATGGTCGCAGCGCTGCAGGAACTGCAGGAGGCGAAAGCCTCTGGGGACTTCGCGGCGGAGGGACAGGCCCTCGCGGCGCTCGATGCAGCAACCCGGAGATTTCAGCAGCTGACCACTGGGGGGGACCGTTGAGTTACCACCGCATCCGGTCAAGCCCGTTCAGTCCGTTCGCGGCCGTGTGGGTGGCTGTGCTGGGGCTCGTGGCCGTCCTCGCCGGAATCGCCGGATGCGGCGGGAACGTACAGACCACGGCAACCGGCGGGGTAGGTGGGCGGGTCGGCGACATCGTGGTGCGCGACGCGGCGTTCACCTTCGGCGGGCCCATCGCGGGGGACACCGTCTACCAGCCGGGTGACGACGCTGCGCTGCAACTCACCATCGTCAACGAGGGCGACCACGCCGACCGGCTGGTCCGCGTCACCAGCCCGATCGCCCGCTCTGCCACCATCACCGGAGACACCAGGATTCCCGGCCACCAGGTCCTCACCGCCGGCTACCAGGCTCCCCTCGCGTCTAGTACGGATGCGGTCCGGATCGTGCTCATCGAGTTGCGCAGCCCGGTGAGTGCCGGTTTTTCCTACCCCGTGGTGCTCGCCTTCGAGCGGGCCGGCGAACTGCGCCTGGAACTGCCGGTCGGGAATCCCACAACGCCGCGATCCCCAGCCCACCAGCCGCCCCCGTAGCGCTGTGGCGATCAGGCCGGCGGCGGCATGAGGACCCGGTCGATCACGAACACGGTGGCGTTCGCGGTTGGGATGTTGCCACAGAGCACCTTTGCCCGCTGCTGCTCGTCGATCACCAGGGAGCCCGGCTCGCCGGTGATGGTCAATCGCTGTCCCTGCACGGTCGTCACCTGCCCGGCCGCCGCGAGTCCTTCGGCGTCGTAGCGCTGCGGGACTACGTGGTAGGTGAGGATGTCGCGTAGCTGACCGCTCGGATCAGCCATCAGCTGGTTGAGCGTGCCGGGGGGCAGTGATTCGAACGCCAGGTCGGCCGGGGCGAACACGGTGAACGAGGTGTTTCGATCGTTCAGCGTATCCAGCAGGTCGGACGCCCCCACTGCTTGTACGAGGGTCTTGAGTAGCGGGTTGTTGCTCGCTGCGGTTCCGACCGGGTCATCGACCATGCCCAGGGCCGAACCCTCGCCCTGCAGCGGCACCTGGTCGCAGCCTGGCCCGTAGATGTCGCCGACCTGAGTCACCCCGGTGCCGGCCGGGCCGCCTGGTGCCGGCGACCCGGCAGCTGGCGGTCCGGCCGGTGGAGCGCTGGTCGTTGTGCCGGGGCCGGTGTCCGGCGCCCCGGCGTCGGCGCAGGCCCCGAGTGTGACGGTCAGGCTGACGAGTGCGCCGGCCGCTGCCAGCCGCGTGGTCTTTCTCATGTCGATCTCACTCCCCAAGTTGGCTCATTCGATTCACGGTGTGTTTGCTCCGGTTCCGGCGGCGACCAGCCCGGCGGGGGTGGCAGGCCGAGCCGGCGCAGCTCGGCGGCGGCGAGGTGAACGTGGTCGCCCCGCTCCAGGTCACGCCACGGGTGGCTCATCCGGCGCAGCTCACGGTACGGCACGCGTCGGATGGCTTCCCGAGCGAGGTGCTCGATGAGCATCGACTCGGCCGGCTCGGACAGCATCCGCCGCAGCTCGCGGAGCTCCCGACGCCGCGCCAGCCGCAACGGCAGGTACAACACAGCCACCGGGACCACAGCCAGCAGTGCGATCGCCACGCCGACCACGACGGCCATCACCTGCACGGTGTCTCGCACCTCGAGCGCCCCGGTCCGGACCTGCGCTGCGGTTCGGACGACATTGTCGGCCTGCTGCTGGGCGGCGTCTCCGACCAGGGGGAGACCGGCGAACGACGCGATCGCCCGCCCGGTCGACTCCAGCCCGGTCGCGGCGCCCAGCAGCCCACGGTGCAGCCCAGCCAGCCCCCACAGGTGCAGGCCGGCGAAGAGGCCGAATGCGGCGAACCCGATCACGATCACGACAGACAGGACGTCGAGCCGCCGAATCGTCCGCGCGCCCGGCAACAGGGCAAGCTCACGGATCATGCGCCCGGCTCGAATCCGGACCCCGTGCTGCGTATCGCTTCGGGCTGCATGCTGGCCTCCAGTCACGTCGTTGTCAGCCGCTTGCCCCTTATTCCAAAGCACCAAACATGCCCGAACATTGACCTAACGTTGGCCACACACGAGACCGTGGAATCCTCGCGGTAATCTCCAGAAACCGTATATACTATCGGGCCGGGTTCACTCTCGTCGGCTGGGGCGCAATGATGAGGCGGGGGTTGGTCGCAGGCGTGGTGGTGTTTCTTGTAGCCACGTGGTTTGTCACATCTGTCCGTCTGCCGTTGCTCGTGGTCAGCCCTGGCGTGGCGCTGCCGGTCGGGGAGAGGGTGGAGTTCCCCACCCGACCCGAGGACGAGCTGTCTGGGCGGCTGCTGCTGACCACCGTCCGGATAAGCCAGCCGAACTCGCTCGAAGCGCTGGGAGCCTGGCTGGGCGATGACAAGGACGTCATCCGGCGCGCGCAGGTGATCCCGGAAGGGGTGAATGCGGAGGAGTACATCCGGGGGCAACGTGAGGTGTTCGAGCAGAGTGGCCAGCTCGCTGCCGCAGCCGGCCTCCGGGCAGCCGGCGAGGAGGTCTCGGTATCGGGTGCGGGGGCCCAAGTGCTTGCGCTGGCGCCGGATGCACCTGCGGCAGGGGTGCTGCGACCGGGAGACGTCATCACGGCTGCGGATGGCCGACCGGTCGGGGTGGCGCCAGAGCTGGTGGCTGCGGTGGCCCGCCGGGGGACCGGAGACAAGCTCGCTCTCACGGTGCGCCGAGAGGGAACGATCCGGACCGTCGAGGTCACGTTGGGCGGTTCTGAGCAGCAACCGGGGCCTGCGCTCGGAATCGCGGTCGGCACTGTCGACTTCGACATCGAGCTGCCGTTCCCGGTGGTGGTCGACGCCGGTGACATAGGTGGACCGTCGGCCGGGCTGTTGATCGCCCTGACCGTCTACGACCTGGCCGACGAGGGGGATTTGACCAGCGGTCGTGTCATCGCGGGTACCGGCACGATCGACGCGCAAGGAAACGTCGGCCCGGTCGGCGGGGTGGAGCAGAAGATCGAAGGGGCGCTCGGCGCGGGCGCACAGATCTTCCTCGCGCCACCCGACGAGGTCGAGCAGGCCCGGGCCGCTGCCGGAGACCGGCTCCAGATCGTCGAGGTCGCGACCCTGCAGGACGCGATCGCGGCGCTTGCCGGGTAGCACCGTGCCTGGCGACGCAGCATGGTGACCATGCCGGTTTAGTCGGTGATCTCCACGGGTATTCGATCCCCGCAATACCGCGTCCTCCGCAGGGTCCTGCGCAGGAATGCCCGAGGAGTAACTCAAACGGTCTGGGGGAATCTAGGTGAGTCACAGGTCATCGTGGCGCTACCGAACCGGGGCCCTCACGGCGGCCGCCCTGGTGTCTGGGCTGGCCGCCGGCGGGGTCGGCGGGGCGATCGGCTACCACCTCGCCGCCGACGGCCCTCCGGTGCGCAGCACCTTCGAGCTACCAGCGGCCGGCAACCAGCTCGTTGACCTTCCGGCGGGCTCGATCGCCGAGGTCGCGCAGACGGTGCTGCCGAGCGTGGTGAAGTTGCAGATCCAAGCCGGGTCAAGGGTTGGTTCCGGAAGCGGTGTGGTGATCAGTTCGGACGGCCTGATCCTCACCAACAACCACGTCATCGAGCTCGCCGCCCGGGATGGGCAGGCCACCGCGCTGTTCCTGAACGGGCAGCGAGCGCCGGTGGAGATCGTGGGTCGGGCCCCGACTGCGGACATTGCCGTGGTGCGGGTGCGCAACGTCAGCGATCTGGTCGTCGCCGAGCTGGGCAGGTCCAGCGATCTTGCCGTGGGCCAGCAGGTGGTGGCGGTGGGATCGCCGCTGGGTCTGCAAGGGACGGTGACCA
>JBOHFU010000100.1:0-9476 GCA_050699675.1 Pseudonocardiaceae bacterium | reverse complement strand
GCTCCTGACGATGCCGGTGGCGTTCCAGGATTGGGGTGTTCAGCCTGCGGCGGCGGTGGCCCGGCGCCGCCGCGGCGGTGTCGGATGCTGCACGTCGACGACGGTGCGCAGGAACTGGCCGGTGTAACTGGTGTCGATGGCGGCGACCTGCTCGGGAGAACCCTCGGCGATCACGGTGCCGCCGGCTCCGCCACCCTCTGGACCCATGTCGATCACCCAGTCCGACGACTTGATCACATCGAGGTTGTGCTCGATGACGATCACGGTGTTGCCCTTGTCGGCCAGCTCGTTGATGACACCGAGCAGTTTGCGGATGTCCTCGAAGTGCAGGCCGGTGGTGGGCTCGTCGAGCACGTAGACGGTGCGGCCGGTGGAGCGTTTCTGTAGCTCGCTGGCCAGCTTGACCCGCTGAGCTTCCCCGCCGGACAACGTCGGCGCAGGTTGCCCGAGCCGGACGTAACCCAGCCCGACATCCACCAGCGTCTTGAGGTGCCGGTGGATCGCCGAGATCGGCTCGAAGAACGTCGCCGCCTGCTCGATCGGCATATCGAGCACCTCGGCGACGGTCTTGCCCTTGTAGTGCACCTCGAGGGTCTCCCGGTTGTACCGGGCCCCCCCGCAGACCTCGCACGGCACGTACACGTCGGGCAGGAAGTTCATCTCGATCTTGATGGTGCCGTCGCCGGCGCAGGCCTCACAGCGGCCGCCCTTGACGTTGAACGAGAACCGACCGGGCTGGTAACCGCGGACCTTCGCCTCGGTCGTGGCGGCGAAGAGCTTGCGGATCCGGTCGAACACGCCGGTGTAGGTGGCCGGGTTGGACCGCGGGGTTCGCCCGATCGGTGACTGGTCGACCTTGACCAGCTTGTCGACCTGGTCCAGGCCGGTGACCCGAGTGTGCCGTCCGGGCACCTGACGGGCGCCGTTGAGCCGGTTCGCCAGCACGGTCGCGAGGATGTCATTGACCAGCGTGGACTTACCCGAGCCGGACACCCCGGTGACCGAGATCAGGCAACCGAGCGGGAAGGACACGTCGATGCTGCGCAGGTTGTGCTCGCGCGCCCCGATCACCGTCAGCCGCCGCGAGCGGTCCACCGGACGCCGGATGGCCGGGACCGGGATGCTCCGCCGTCCCGAAAGGTAGGCACCGGTGATCGAGGTGTCATGCCGCTCCAGCTCGTGGAACGGTCCACTGTGCACCACCTGACCGCCGTGCTCCCCCGCCCCCGGGCCGATGTCCACCACCCAGTCGGAGGCGCGGATGGTTTCCTCGTCGTGCTCGACCACGATCAGCGTGTTGCCCAGGTCGCGCAGCCTGGTGAGGGTGGCCAGCAGCCGGTGGTTGTCCCGCTGGTGCAGGCCGATCGACGGCTCGTCCAGCACGTAGAGCACCCCGACCAAGCCGGAGCCGATCTGGGTGGCCAGCCGGATCCGCTGGGCCTCACCGCCGGACAGCGTGGCCGAGGCGCGGTCCAAGGACAGGTAGTCCAGCCCGACGTCGAGCAGGAAGCGCAGCCGGGCCTGGATCTCCTTGAGCACCGCACCGGCGATCATCGATTGCCTGGTGTCGAGCTGCAGGCCGTCGAGGAACTCCGCGGCGCCGCGGACCGACAGCGCGGAGACGTCGGCGATGGACTTTTTGCCCTCCGTGGTGTGCGAGAGGGTGACAGCGAGGATCTCGGGTTTGAGCCGGGTGCCCCGGCAGGCCGGGCACGGCACCTCCCGCATGTAGCCGTCGTACTTGTCCCGCACGTACTCCGACTCGGTCTGGTTCATCCGGCGTTCGAGAAACGGAATAGCGCCCTCGAAGGCGGCGTAGTAGGCGCGCTCCCGGCCGTAGCGATTGCGGTAACGGACATGCACCTGATCGTCGGAGCCGTGCAGCACGGCCTTCTGGGCACTGGCCGGCAACCGCCGCCATGGGGTGTCCATCCGGAAACCGACGCTCTCGGCCAGCGCCTCGAGCAGCCGCTGGAAGTACTCGTGGGTCTGCCCGGTGGACCACGGCGCGATCGCCCCCTCAGCCAGCGAGAGCTCCTCGTCAGGCACCACCAGCTCCGGGTCGACCTCCTTGCGCACCCCGATACCGGTGCACTCCGGGCAGGCACCGTAGGGCGAGTTGAACGAGAACGACCGCGGCTCCAGGTCGTCGACGCCGATGGGGTGGCCGTTCGGGCAGGCCATCCGCTCGGAGAACCGGCGCTGCCGGTGCGGGTCATGCACCTCGCGGTCCACAAAATCGAGCACTACCAGGCCATCGGCCAGCCGCAGCGCGGTCTCCACCGAGTCGGTGAGCCGCTGCTTGGCGCCGTCTTTGACCGACAGCCGGTCGACCACCACGGAAATGTCGTGTTTGTCCTGCCGCTTGAGCTTGGGTGGATCAGCGAGCTGGTGCACGGTGCCGTCGACGAGCACCCGGGAGTAGCCCTGGGACTGCAGCTCGGCGAACAGATCGACGAACTCACCCTTGCGGGTGCGCACCACAGGCGCCAGGACCTGGAACCGGGTACCAGGCTCCAGGGCGAGCACCTGGTCGACGATCTGCTGCGGGGTCTGCCGGGAGATCGGCTCGCCACACTCCGGGCAGTGCGGCTCCCCCGCCCGGGCGTAGAGCAGCCGCAGGTAGTCGTGCACTTCGGTGATGGTGCCGACGGTGGAACGGGGGTTGCGGCTGGTGGACTTCTGGTCGATCGACACCGCGGGTGACAGGCCTTCGATAAAGTCGACGTCGGGCTTGTCCATCTGTCCGAGGAACTGGCGGGCATAGGCCGACAGCGACTCGACGTACCGGCGCTGACCCTCCGCAAAGATCGTGTCGAAGGCGAGGCTGGACTTGCCGGAACCGGACAGACCGGTGAACACGATGAGGCTGTCGCGGGGCAGGTCGAGGTCGACGCCACGCAGGTTGTGCTCCCGCGCGCCGCGCACGACGAGTCGATCAGCCACTGTGTTCCCTTCGCCAGGCGGCCGTTCCCTTCGCAAGACGGCCCCGCCCATGCTATTCGGGGGACCGACAGTCGCGGACTCAGCGGTCCCCCACTGACCTTTGGACCTCTTGCAGCTCTAGCGACCCTTCGGCTGCTAGAACGCGGGTTTGGCATCAAGTTAAGGCCGCACCGGGTACGCCCGTTCGTTCAGGCGCTGGTACGCGGGCTGAGAACCTTTGAGTAAGGATAGCCTTGCCATTCACTCTTCTGGGTGGTTGGGTGAGTCTTCTACTCGCGGAGGTGAGCTGTGACGATCCACTCGTATCGGGGCCTGATTTTCGGGCCGTTGATCTTCGTGGCGCTGGCGGCCCTGGTAACCACCTCGGCGTGCTCAAGCGACGGCACGTCGACGGCCCCCTCCGGGGCGTCCGGGTCCTTCCCAGTCTCCATCGAGCACAAGTTCGGCACCACCGAGATCTCCGAGGAGCCGCAGCGGGTGCTGTCGCTCGGCTATCAGGAACACGACGTGATCTTCGCGCTCGGCGGCACGCCCATCGCGGTCCGGTACTGGTTCGGCGACGAGTCCGACGTGATCTTTCCCTGGGCCGAGGACGAGGCAGGCGGCGCCGATCCCGAGATCCTCAACATGCCCGACAACATCAACTTCGAGAAAGTAGCCGCCCTGCAGCCGGACCTCATCCTCGGGGTGTACTCCGGGATGACCGAGCGGGACTACGAGCTGCTGTCACAGATCGCGCCGACCGTGGCGCAGACCGACGAGTACATCGACTACGGCACGCCATGGGACGTGCAGACCCTGACCGTGGGCCGGGCGCTCGGCCGCGAGGACCGGGCGCGCGAGCTCGTCGCCGCGGTCGAGGCCCGGTTCGAGGCGGTCCGCCAGGAGCACCCCGAGTTCGTGGGCCGCAGCGTCGTGGTCGCGACCCCGCCCGCAGGAACGCAGGAGTTCGGCACGTTCGCCTCCGAGGACCCACGGGCCCGGTTCTTCAGCAAGCTCGGTTTCCAGGTACCGGCCCGGATCGACGAGCTCGCCGGCGGCAGCTTCTATGCGAACATCAGTCCGGAACGGGTGGATCTGCTCGACGCCGACCTCCTGGTGTGGGATCAGCTCTCCTACTTCCCGGGCGGGCGTGCGGCGATCGAGGCCAACCCGCTGGTGCAGCAGCTCGGGGCGATGCAGGAGGGCCGGGTGATCTATCTCGAGGGTGATCTCGAGTACGCGTTCGCGTTCAACACCGTGCTGAGCCTGCCGTTCCTCCTCGACGGCATCGAACCGATGCTCGAAGCGGCCACCGGACGGTGACCCCGCGACGACCAACTGATGTCCGCGCGGTCTCGCGGTGGGGACCGGCGACGGATTACGGTCGGCTGCTGTGGACATCCTCGAGCACTACGACGGCGCGGTCACACCGGGTGGTCCGGCGCAGCGGCGGACGCTGGACGCGCTGACCGTCACCAAGATCTCGGTTGGGCCGATGGACAACAACGCCTATCTGCTGGTCTGCCGGACCACCGGAGAGGCGTTGCTGATCGACGCGGCCAACGACGCCCAGCGGCTGATGGACCTGCTGGGCCATGGCCCGGGCCGACCCGATCTGCGGACGATCGTCACCACCCACCGGCACGGGGACCACTGGCAGGCCCTTGGTGCGGTCGCCGGCGCCACCGGTGTGCAGACCGTCGCGCATCCGGTCGACGCCCCCGAGTTGCCGGTGCCCCCGGACCGCCTGGTGAGCCATGGCGACACGGTGCACGTCGGTCAGGTGGCGCTGGGGGTGATCCATCTGCGCGGACACACCCCCGGCTCGATCGCCCTGCTGCACCGAGACGCCGACGGCACACCGCACCTGTTCACCGGTGACTCGCTGTTCCCGGGCGGCCCCGGCAAGACCTGGTCGGCGGCGGACTTCACCTCGCTGATGAACGACCTGGAGTCACGGGTATTCGACCAGCTCCCCGACGAGACGTGGTTTTACCCCGGACACGGCAAGGATTCCACCCTCGGCGCGGAGCGCCCCAACGTGCCGGAGTGGCGCGAACGGGGATGGTGACTCCGAACATGACGGCGGCGCGCCGCATCGGAATCAGCCCCGGAACGGAACTCTGAGCGGAGCGGTCGACGGTGGCGCGAGGAGCACATCACACCTGCCAACCGCACGCTCAAGCCGGTCGAAGAGACGGCCCGACATGTGCCGGGTGAGCGGGCGTGCGACAGTTACGGAGCACGCAGGATGAGTGGCGCGCCCAGCGCGTCGGCGAGCCGCCGCAAGTCGGTTGGATCGTCGGTCACGACGGGCGCCGCCAGCCGCATCGCGGTGACCACGACCACCGCGTCGACGATGTCGGACGTCCTGGCCCGGCCACACGCCACGCCTGCTGCCCGCGCGGTGCGCTCGCCGGTCGCTGTCACGTGGCAACCGGCGAGTACCCGACTCAGCAGCGCCTGACCAGGGGAACCGCGCCACACCTGCGCCAGCACCACGTCGGGCACGATCGGATCGATCTCGGCGACGAGACTCTCCCGGTGCATCGCCAGAAATTCTCGTTGCCCGCGCTCGGCGGCGATCAGCGCGCCCGCGTCATAGATGATGTCGGGCAAGTCAGCTCGCCGCACGGACGTCCAGCAAGCCCAGCTCGCGCAACGTCCGGCGGGCTTGCTCACGCTCCTCGGGGGTGAAGGCGCCGTGCTCGGCCTCATATTCGTCCATGGCCTGCAGCCCCGCCTGCCGCATGGCAATGCTGCCAACGGTCCGTTCCACCCAGCCCGAGACGCTCATACCCGAGTCAGACGCCGCCTTCCGCACCGCTGCCGCGGCTTCCGGCGAGAGCGACACCGATAGTCGTTCCGCAACCACGACGGGAGCGTAGCACGACAGTATTACGAAGCCATACCACCCCGAACACCGAGACCTCGGCTACCACCCGGTTCGACCCGGCGATCGCCTCCGCTAGGTGGTGCGCAGCCGCGAGCGAGGTGGAACCCAGGGGCCGGTTTGCCGGACAGACAAGCGGCATTACCAGGCTGTTACCAGTGTGAAAAGCTTAAGGGGCTGTGCTTGGGGTTGCCAGCCGAGCGTGTGACTATCTACAGCGTGGATGTGTCGGTTGCGGGGTCACGACGTTGAACTGGGCGTGGCGGCGGTACGGGAACCCGCCGCTGGAATACCCCTAGCCAAGTGCGACTGGTTCGGCGTTTCATCCGGAAGGCTGCCGGGGAGCGTCCGTCGGGTAACCAACGCCATGCTCGCTCCTGCCCGGTCTGCGCTCCTGCTCAACGGCGTTGCCTGAGGAGGCGCTGATGACATCGACAGCTCGACAGGAGTCGAGCGCCGAACAGGGCAAGCGCCTGGACTCAGTGGCCGCCCACACCGGTGTCCTCTCGGAGTCCCAGCACCTCGCACTGCGAGCCGACATCCGCCTGCTGTCGACGCTGCTCGGTGAGACGTTGGTCCGCCACGGCGGCGAGGAACTACTCAAGCTGGTGGAAGAGGTACGGAGGCTGGCCCGGGCAACCCTGCTGGACGGCAGTGCGGAGATCAGATCGCTGCTGTCCGCGCTGGACATCGGCACGGCCGTCCAGCTCGCCCGGGCGTTCTCGACTTACTTCCAGCTCGCCAACGTGGCAGAGCAGCTACACCGTTCACGGGAGCAGCGCGCCCAGATCGCCTGGCGGCACGGACCGCTGCGCGCAGTGGTGGCCCGGCTGGCCCGGGACGTTGACCGAGCCGAGGTGGAGGCGGTGCTGGCGCGAATGGAGCTGCGGCCAGTGTTCACCGCTCACCCGACCGAGGCGTCCCGCGCGTCCGTGCGGGGCATTTTGCGCCGGGTCGCCGACGTCCTCGATCAGAACCTGCCCAAGAAGCAGTCGCAACGGCAGCTCGCGCGGCTGGTCGACCTGCTGTGGCAGACAGACGAGATCCGGCCCGGCCAGCCGACGGTTCTGGACGAGGCCCGTGCGGTCGCCTACTACCTCGAACGGCTCGGTACCCACGCGGTGCCGGATCTGCTGGAGGACCTCGCCGACGAGCTCACCCGCGCCTCGTTCGCGCTGCCGCCACGGTCCCGGCCGCTGGTGCTCGGTTGCTGGGTCGGGGGCGACCGCGACGGCAACCCCAACGTCTCACCGCAGGTCACCCTCGACGTCTTGCGGCTCTACGCGGACCGGGCGCTGAACATCCAGCTGGCGCTGATCGAGCAGCTCATCCAGGAGCTCAGCGTGTCCACCCACATGGTCGGCGTCTCGGAGGCACTGCGGTGCAGCCTCGCCCGTGACCGGCGGTTGCTGCCCGAGGTCTATGACCGCTTCATCCGGCTCAACGTCGACGAGCCCTACCGGCTGAAGGGGTCCTTCATTCACGCCCGCCTGACCCGAACCCGGCAGCGGATCCGTGACGGTGCGCCGCATCAGGAGGGACGGGATTACCTGGGCGCGGAGTCCTACATCGCCGACCTGGAGGTGATGGACGCCTCGCTGCGCGGGCATCTCGGGGAACGCATCGCCGAGGGCACGCTAGCCAGGACGCTGCGCAGCGCCGGAGCGCTGGGCCTGCACCTCGCGGCCCTCGACGTGCGCGAGCACGCCGACGAACACCACGCCGCCCTCGCAGCCCTCTATGATCCGCTCGGTGAGCTCGCAGCGCCCTACGCCGAGCTCGGCCGCGGGGAGCGGGCGGCGCTGCTGTCCCGCGAGCTGGCTGGACGGCGGCCGCTGACCGCCCGCTCCGCCGAGCTGCCACCAGCGGCGGCGGACGTGCTCGCGGTCTTCGACGCGATCCGGTGTGCCCAGCAGACCTTCGGTGAGCCGGCTGTCAGCACATACATCATCTCGATGGCAAAGGGCGTGGACGACGTGCTGGCCGCCGCGGTGCTGGCCCGGGAAGCGGGTCTGGTCACGCTGGCACCTTCGGGGAACCCGGCGGCCGGTGGCAGGTGCACGGTGGATCTCGTGCCGCTGTTCGAGACGGCCACCGAGCTGCGCTGCGCCGGCGAGCTGCTCGACGTGATGCTGCGGGATCCCTCCTACCGGCAGATGGTCCGAGCCCGGGGCGATCTGCAAGAGGTGATGCTCGGGTACTCCGACTCCAACAAGGACGCCGGGATCACCACCTCGCATTGGGACATCCATAAGGCGCAGCGCCAGCTACGCGACACCGCCGCCGCGCACCAGATCCGGCTGCGGCTCTTTCACGGCCGCGGTGGATCGGTTGGCCGGGGCGGCGGGCCAGCCGGGGAAGCGGTGGCCGCCTCGCCGTACGGCACGGTCGACGCGACGCTGAAGGTGACCGAACAGGGCGAGGTCATCTCCGACAGATACTCGCTGAGCGCGCTGGCCCACGACCACCTTGAAATTCTCCTCTCCGCGGTACTGGAAGCCACCTTGCTGCACCAGACCTCACGTGTCCCGCCGGAGGTGCTGGCCGGGTGGGACGAGGCGATGGACGTGGTGAGCGCGGCCGCCCACGCGGCCTATCGCGACTTCGTCGGCCTTCCCGGGCTCAGCGAGTTCTTCTCCGCCGCCACCCCGGTCGATGAGCTGAGCTGGCTCAATGTCGGGTCCCGACCGATGCGGCGACCGGGCAGTGGGAATACCACGCTGGAAGGGCTGCGGGCGATCCCGTGGGTGTTCGGCTGGACCCAGACCCGGATGGTCGTACCCGGCTGGTACGGCCTCGGCAGCGGCCTGCGGGCCGCCCATGACGCCGGGCTCGGCCCGGTGCTTGAGGAGATGCGGGACTGGGCGTTCTTCACCAACCTGCTCGGAAACGTCGAGATGACGCTGGCCAAGACGGACCTGCGAATCGCGGAATCCTACGTCTCGGTGCTAGTCGAGCCAAGGCTGCAGCCGCTGTTCGACACCATCGTCGACGAGCACGATCTGACCAAGCGTGAAGTGCTACGGCTGACCGGTGGCTCGACCCTGCTGGCCCGGCACCACCTGCTGTGCGACACGCTGCGGGTGCGGGCCGCCTACCTGGAGCCGCTGCATCACCTCCAGGTCTCGCTGCTGGCCCGGCGTCGCGAGGTGGACGAGCCCGACCCGGACCTGCGTCGAGCGCTGCTGCGGACCGTCAACGGGATCGCCGCTGGGATGCGCAACACGGGGTGAGCCCGGGATTGTGGCGAGTCGCCATCGGCGCTGAACTCGCGCAGGAGCCCCGGCGGTCGCCGAGCGCGTCAAGGCAGCTGGCCGAGCGCCGCCTCGGGCGAAACAAAACCAGTACACGCCCGCTGCAAAAATGTCGAGCATGGCCGAAACACCTGCGGGTTCCACCGACACGCCGCCGCTGTGTCCCCCTCGCCCGTCCTCTGCTTCCGAGCTCGGGTTCGTGCGCAGGCCCATGGTGCGTTGGCTCGATCCCCACCAACTTATCGACACCGCTGTGCGGGTGCTGCTGTCAGGTGTGTTCAGCTCCTACGCTGACAACCGGGAGTTGCAGGCACTGGAGCCGGCCGAGGTTCCGGACCGCTCCGGGCAAGCCGATCTGTGGCTGGACTACGTGGCCGACGTCGGCGATGGGTGGAACTCGA
>JBOHFU010000099.1:0-9477 GCA_050699675.1 Pseudonocardiaceae bacterium | reverse complement strand
CGCCCAGCTCGGGTTGCTGGGTCACGAGCGGGAGGGTGAGTTGATTCGCACGCTGGGCGAGTTCCCGCGCATCGTGGTCTCAGCAGCCCAGCTGCGCGAGCCGCACCGGGTGGCCCGCTACCTGGAGCAGCTGGCTGGCGCCTACCACAGGTTCTACGACACCTGCCGGGTGCTTCCGCTGGGTGACGAACAACCGGGCTCACTACACGCTGCCCGGCTAGCGCTGAGCGAGGCGACCCGGCAGGTGCTGGCCAATGGTCTTGGCCTGCTCGGGGTAAGCGCACCGGAGCGGATGTGAGGGCGCATCCCGCCGGGCCGCGACACGCCGACGTGCTGGCCCGCTCCTCCACCGCAGGCCCGTGCCCGGCCGGCTCAGTCGATAAGGTTCGGGCTGAGCTGCACGCGCTGCACCCGGCGGTATGGCCGCGTGGGGCGCACCGCGGCGATGACGGCGCGGTGCGGCTGGCCGGGGTGGAGGTCGGCGAGCTCGCCGAGACCTACGGGACGCCGCTGTTCGTCGTCGACGAGGCGGACTTCCGGGCCCGTTGCGCCGAGCATGCGGCCGCCTTCGGCGCCCCGGAGCGGGTGCACTACGCGACCAAGGCATTCCTGTGCTCCGAAATCGCACGCTGGGTGGCCGAGCAGGGCCTGAGCCTGGACGTGTGCACCGGCACCGAGCTCGCGCTGGCCCTGCACGCCGGCTTTCCCGCGCACCGGATCGCGATGCACGGCAACAACAAGTCCGCCGCCGAGCTGACCGCGGCCGTGACGGCCGGAGTCGGTGCGGTGGTGCTCGATTCCTTCCTGGAGATCGCCCGTCTGGACGACATCGCCCGCCGGCACGGCGTGGTGGCGCCGGTGCTGGTCCGGGCGACGGTCGGGGTCGAGGCGCACACCCACGAGTTCATTGCCACCGCGCACGAAGACCAGAAGTTCGGGTTCTCGCTGGCGGCCGGAGACGCCGCAGAGGCCGTCCGCCGCGTGCTCAAATCCGACGGGCTGCGGCTGGTGGGGCTGCACAGCCACATCGGCTCGCAGATCTTCGACGCCGACGGCTTCGAGGTCGCGGCGCACCGGATGGTCGGTCTGTTCGCGGCGATCCGGGACGAGCACGGGGCCGACGCCATCGCCGGCGTGTCCACGCTGGACCTCGGCGGAGGGCTGGGGATCGCCTATACCGCGGAGGACGATCCGCCGCCTCCGGCCACGCTGGCCGCGCAGCTACGGTCCATCGTGGACGACCACTGCCGGG
Organism: Pseudonocardiaceae bacterium; assembly: GCA_050699675.1. Lineage (GTDB taxonomy): Bacteria > Actinomycetota > Actinomycetes > Mycobacteriales > Pseudonocardiaceae. The sequence continues at coordinate 8,225 of JBOHFU010000099.1, read as the reverse complement.
CGGCCGGACTGCCCGCCCCGACGCTGGCCGTCGAGCCGGGCCGGGCCATCGCCGGACCCGGCACGGTGACCCTGTACGAGGTCGGCACCATCAAGGATGTGACAGTAGGGGCATCGACCCGGCGGCGTTACGTCTCGGTGGACGGCGGGATGAGCGACAACGTGCGCACCGCGCTCTACGACGCGAGCTACGACTGCCGGCTGGTCTCGCGCTGCTCCGAGGCGCAACCCGCGCTGTCCCGGGTGGTCGGCAAGCACTGTGAGTCCGGTGACGTGGTGGTCCGGGACTGCTGGCTGCCCGACGATCTGGCCCCCGGCGATCTGGTGGCGGTTGCCGGCACCGGCGCGTACTGCTACTCCATGTCCAGCCGGTACAACCTGCTGCCGCGCCCTGCCGTGGTCGCGGTGCGCGATGGTGCGCACCGGCCACTGCTGCGCCGGGAGACGATGGCCGATCTGCTGTCCCTGGAGATGGAGGGCGAGGTCACGTGACGCTGCGTTTGGCGGCCGACCCATCCTGGCCCGGGGTGATCGAGGCATATCCGGACCGGATCCGGGTCTGCCCGGGTTGCCGGGTGGTGACCCTGCAGGAGGGCGGCACTCCGCTGCTGCCTGCTCCCATGTTGTCCCAGCGCACCGGTTGCGAAGTGTTGCTCAAGGTTGAGGGCGCCAACCCCACCGGCTCCTTCAAGGACCGGGGGATGACCCTTGCGGTGACCGAGGCGCTGGCCCGCGGCGCGGAGGCGGTGCTGTGTGCCTCGACCGGCAACACCGCCGCCTCGGCCGCCGCCTATGCGGCAAGGGCCGGGATGGCCAGCGCCGTGCTCTTGCCGCGCGGCAAGATCGCGCTGGGTAAGCTCGCGCAGGCCACCGCCTACGGCGCGCGGATCCTGGCCGTGGACGGTAACTTCGACGACTGCCTGGAGCTGGCCCGCAAGACCGCCGCCGACTACCCGGTCACCGCGCTGGTGAACTCGGTAAACCCGGTGCGGCTGCAGGGGCAGAAGAGCGCGGCGTTCGAGATCTGCGACGTGCTGGGACGCGCCCCTGACGTGCACTGCCTGCCGGTCGGCAACGCCGGCAACATCACGGCCTACTGGATGGGTTACACCGAGTACCACGCCGACGGGTTGGTGCCCGGCCGGCCGCGGATGTTCGGGTTCCAGGCGGCCGGTGCCGCGCCGCTGGTGCACGGCGCGCCGGTGTCGCATCCGGACACCATCGCCACCGCCATCCGGGTCGGTAGCCCGGCCTCCTGGGACGGTGCGATGCGGGCCCGGGCCGAGTCCGGAGGGTTGTTCGAGGCGGTCACCGACGAGCAGATCCTCGCCGCGTACCGGCTGCTGGCGGGGCAGGAGGGGGTGTTCGTCGAACCGGCCTCGGCCGCCGCTGTGGCCGGGTTGTTGGGAGTCGCCGACGACGGGCGGTTGCCCCGCGGATCCCTGGTGGTGTGCACAGTGACCGGGCACGGGCTCAAGGATCCCGACACCGCGCTACGCGGCGTTCCCGAGCCCGAACCCACTCCGGTCGATCCCGCCGCGGTGGCCGCCGCTCTGGACCTTGCGTGACCCGCCCGGCGGTGCGAGTACGGGTACCGGCTTCCACCGCCAACCTCGGACCGGGATTCGATGCGCTCGGGTTGGCGCTGGCCCTCTATGACGACGTCGAGGTGGCGTTGGCGCCGTCCGGTCTGCGGGTCAAGGTGCAGGGCGAGGGCGCCGGGCAGGTACCCACCGACGAGGCGCACCTGGTAGTGCGTGCGCTACGGGCCGCGTGTGCACGATGCGGCTACCAGGTCGACGGCCTGGTGCTGCGCTGCCACAACCGCATCCCGCACTCCCGGGGGCTAGGGTCGTCAGCCGCGGCCGCCGTCGCCGGGGTGCTCGCCGGTTACGCGCTGGCGGGAATGGAGCCAGGCGAGGCGGCGTTGGACCTGGCGGCTGGGTTCGATGGGCATGCCGACAACGCCGGGGCAAGCCTGCTCGGCGGCCTGGTGATCTCGTGGCAGGACGAAAAGTCTTTTCGCGCTGTTCGCCTGGAGCCGCATCCGGACCTCGCCCCTGTCCTCCTGGTGCCGCAGATGATGTCCTCGACTGAGATCACCCGCGGGCTGCTACCCGACGAGGTACCCCACGTCGATGCGGCGTTCACCGCTGGACGCGCCGCGCTGGCCGTGCACGCGTTGACAGCGGCCCCGCAGTTACTGCTGGCCGCTACCGAGGATCGGCTACACCAGAGCTACCGCCGCACGGCCTATCCGGCGACGGGGCGGTTGGTGGACACGTTGCGCGCGGCTGGGGTGCCCGCCGCGGTCTCGGGCGCGGGGCCGACGGTGCTCGCACTGCCCGCCCGGGGGGAGCTACCGGCCGTGGTGGACACCACCGGTTTCACCCGCCACCGGCTCGATGTGGCTCGGGACGGTGCTACCGTCGAGTGGAGGTGATCCGGCTATCCGCGGGCCGGTTGTTGCCGCGGCGGCGCCGGACCGATAAGCTCAGGAGGGTTCAGACACCGCGTGCACGGGCGCCGGTGCCGAGTTCGGGGCCTCTCACCCGGGCAATCTTGTCCCGCCCTCCAGTTCCACCGCAGCGGGAAGGCTGGCACCCACACCCTGGCCGCAGTTGAACATGTCCCGTGCCGGTCGGCTCGACACCGATTATTTGTGGTACGCGAGCCTCCCGCACCGGATCACACGCCGTCCGCATACCGCCGGACGGTGAGCAGGCTGGCCTGAGCTGTGTCTCAGGTCGGTTAGGAAGGACCTGTGTGAGCGACATCAATCTGTTGGGCAACAACGTTTCCGCTGCGGCGTCTTCGGACCAGCAGCCAGCTGAACAAGCTGCGTCGGCTGTGACCTCTGCATCGTCTTCGGACAACGGAACGGCTACCCGTCGGCGTGCTGGGCTGTCCGGGATGGTGCTGGCTGACCTGCGCAAGCTCGCCGGTGAATTGGGGATCCCCAACACCGCCGGTATCCGCAAGAACGATCTGATCTCGGCGATCAAAGAGCGACAGGGGGCTGTTCCCCGGCAGCGGCACGCTGACGCCGACCAGCTCCCGCTGGAGGGCACCGTGCCTCAAGTGCAGAGCACTGTATCTCCCACGGGGCTCCAGACCGGGTCCGAGACGGGGGCCCAGACCACCGGGGTCCAAACCGACGCGCAGCAGGTCACCACGCCCGCGCCGCTGACCGGCGACCAGCAGGACCGGGACCAGCCGGGTCGGGACACCGACGGTGCGGACCGGTCCCGCAACCGGCGTCGTCGTCCTGCCCGCGCCGGTGATGCGCCTCGCTCCCCGAGCGATCAGACCTCGATCGATCAGACCCGGGGTGATCAGACCCGGGGTGATCAGACCCGGAGTGATCAGAACGGCGGCCAGAGCTCGGGCGGTCAGAATGGCGCGCGTGATGATGATGACGACGGCAGTCGTCGGCGTGGCCGGCGCTTCCGCGACCGCAACCGCCGAAACCGCAATGAACGCGGCAGCGACCGTCGCGACGGTGGTGAGCTGGAAGTCCGCGAGGACGACGTCTTGCTGCCTGTCGCCGGTATCCTCGACGTGCTGGACAACTACGCGTTCGTCCGCACCTCGGGCTACCTCTCCGGACCCAACGACGTGTACGTGTCACTGTCGCTGGTCCGCAAGCACTGGCTGCGCCGAGGTGATGCGATCACCGGAGCGGTGCGCCAACCTCGTGACGGCGAGCAGCAGCGACAGAAGTTCAACCCACTTGTTCGGGTCGACACCATCAACGGTCTGGACGTCGAGGAGGCCAAGCAGCGTCCGGAGTTCACCAAGCTGACCCCGCTGTACCCCAACGAGCGGTTGCGGCTGGAGACCGAGCAGAACCTGATGACCACCAGGGTCATCGACTTGGTGATGCCGATCGGCAAGGGTCAGCGCGCGCTCATCGTCTCGCCGCCCAAGGCCGGTAAGACGATGATCCTGCAGGCGCTCGCCAACGCGATCACCACCAACAACCCGGAATGTCACCTCATGGTCGTGCTCGTCGACGAGCGGCCGGAGGAGGTCACCGACATGCAGCGCTCGGTGAAGGGCGAGGTCATCGCCTCGACTTTCGACCGCCCGCCGTCGGACCACACCTCCATCTCCGAGCTGGCCATCGAGCGGGCCAAGCGGCTGGTGGAGATGGGTCACGACGTGGTCGTGCTGCTGGACTCGATCACCCGGCTGGGCCGTGCCTACAACTTGGCGGCACCAGCATCCGGCCGGATCCTGTCCGGTGGTGTGGACTCCACCGCGCTCTACCCGCCGAAACGGTTCCTGGGTGCGGCCCGCAACATCGAGGATGGCGGCTCGCTGACCATCTTCGCCACCGCACTGGTGGAGACCGGGTCGACGATGGACACCGTGATCTTCGAGGAGTTCAAGGGAACCGGGAACGCCGAGCTCAAGCTCGATCGCAAGATCGCCGACAAGCGAATCTTCCCCGCCATCGACGTCAACCCGTCCGGTACCCGCAAGGAGGAGTTGCTGCTGTCCCCGGACGAGCTGGCCATCCACCACAAGCTGCGGCGGGTGCTGTCCGGTCTGGAGTCGCAGCAAGCCATCGACCTGCTGCTGGACCGCCTACGCAAGTCCCGCACCAACATCGAGTTCCTGATGCAGGTCTCAAAATCCGCCGCCGGCAACGGCGACGACTAACCCAAGCCGCAGTCTGGATGCAGAACACGGTAATCAGAGCAGTCCGGTTCCGGTTCACCCCGTCCATGCGCGGCGGGGACCCGGCGGCCATGAGGAGAGGACATCCATGAAGCAGGGCATTCACCCGGAGTACGTCGACACCCAGGTCACCTGCAACTGTGGCAACACTTTCGCCACTCGCAGCACCAAGCGCGACGGTCAGATCCACGTCGAGATCTGTTCCAACTGCCACCCCTTCTACACCGGCAAGCAGAAGATCCTGGACACCGGTGGCCGGGTGGCGCGCTTTGAGAAGCGCTACGGCAAACGGCAGAAGTAGGGTCCAGAAGTAAGAGGTATCGACTAGGGATCGGTGAGATCCGTGGACACCGCGGCAGTTGCGGCGTTGCTGGACCAGCACGCCGAGCTGGAGCGACAGCTCGCCGACCCCGCGCTGCATGCCGACCAGGACGCAGCCCGCAAGGTGGGGCGGCGCTACGGAGAGTTGTCCCGCATCGTCCGGGTGGTCCGCGAGCTGGATCAGGCTCGCGGCGACGTTGCGGCCGCTCGTGAGCTGGTCACCGAGGATCCTGCGTTCGCTGCTGAGGCTGACACCCTCGCCGACCGGATCCCGCGGTTGGAGAGCGAGCTGGCCGAGTTGTTGTTGCCCCGTGATCCGCACGACGACGCCGATGTGGTCATGGAGATCAAGTCAGGGGAGGGCGGCGCGGAGTCCGCGCTGTTCGCCGGGGACCTGCTGCGGATGTACTTGCGCTACGCCGAGCGGCACGGCTGGCAGGCCGAGGTGCTCGACGCCACCGAGGCCGAGCTGGGCGGCTTCAAGGACGTCACGGTTGCGGTGAAAAGCGGCCCAGTGAGATCGGTCCCATCCGGTGTCTGGGAGCGGCTGAAGTTCGAGGGTGGGGTGCATCGGGTCCAGCGGGTCCCGGCCACCGAGTCGGCCGGGCGGATTCATACCTCGGCCGCTGGGGTGCTGGTCTACCCCGAGCCCGACGAAGTCGAGATCGATCTCGATGAGAAGGACCTACGCATCGACGTCTACCGCTCTTCGGGTCCTGGTGGGCAGAGCGTCAACACCACCGACTCCGCGGTGCGCATCACCCACCTGCCGACCGGGACCGTGGTGTCCTGCCAGAACGAGAAGTCGCAGGTCCAGAACCGGATCCGGGCTACGGCGGTGCTGCGGGCCCGGCTGCAGGCGCTCGCCGAGGAGAAGGCCCAGCAGGAGGCCTCCGAGCAGCGCCGCTCGCAGGTTCGTACCGTGGACCGCTCCGAGCGGGTGCGTACCTACAATTTCCCGGAGAACCGGATCTCCGACCACCGGGTGAACTACAAGGCCCACAACCTCGATGCGGTGCTGGACGGGGACCTCGACGGGGTGCTCGACGCGCTGATCGGGGCGGACCGCGAGATGCGGCTGCGACGATCGTGACGCCGCGACGATCGTGAATTGGGCGCTCGTGGGTAGGCAACCGCTGCGCCTCGCCATGCTCGAGGCGGAACGGGTCCTCACCGATGCCGGTGTCGCCTCCCCACGGGTGGACGCCGAACTGCTCGCTGCGCACGTGCTCGGTGTGCAGCGCGGGCGGCTGCCGATGGTTCCGCTGGTCGATCCACCGGTGGTCGAGGCGTTGCGCGAGCTGGTGTCCCGGCGCGCCGCGCGGGTGCCGTTGCAGCACCTCACTGGGACTGCCGCGCTAGGCGCTGTCGAGGTCGCAGTGGGGCCCGGCGTGTTTATCCCGCGCCCTGAGACCGAGGTGCTGCTGGCCTGGGGTCTGGCCGCGCTGGAGGGCGTGGCGCGGCCAGTGGTGGTCGATCTCTGCACGGGATCCGGCGCGCTGGCGCTGGCGGTGGCACACGCCAGGCCCGATGCACAGGTGCACGCCGTGGAACTCCAGCCGGTGGCGCTGAGCTGGGCGCGGTACAACGCCGACACCAGGACGGCGGCGGGGGACACCGCGGTGGTGCTGTACGCCGGCGACGTCGCCGAGCCTGGACTGCTCAGCGCGCTGGATGGGATGGCCCACCTGGTGCTGTCCAACCCGCCCTATGTGCCGCTGAGCGCTGCGGTACCGCCCGAGGTCGCCCTGCACGACCCGCCTGCCGCCGTCTTCGCAGGCCAGGATGGTCTCGCTGTCATCCCCGACGTGGTGCGCACCGGGACCCGGTTGCTGTGCGAGGGTGGAAGTATCGCCATCGAACACGACGACTCGCACGCCGAAGCTGTCCCCGCGTTGCTGGCCGCCCGGCGGGTGCTCACCGACGTGACCGACCACCTCGACCTCGCCGGACGGCCGCGGTTTGCCACCGCCCGGCGCCGGGCATTGCCCGCTTAGCCGGGCCCATTCAACGCCGGGCCCATTCAACGCCGGGCCCATTTAACCCAACGTGGTCCTCTTGTCCGGGTCCCCCTTGAGTTCTGGGTTACGCAGCGTGTCCAGGGTGAGGGCGGCCACCGCCTGCATGCCGCATGCGTTGGGGTGCACCGGGTATGCCGGGCTGGTGGGGGTGGTCCCCTCCACCCACTTCACCTCGGGCGGCTGGCATACGTCGCGATTCAGTGAGTTGGCGTACGAGTCGACGAATATCGCGCCGTGGTTGTTGGCCTGGTCAGTGAGCATGGCGGTGACCTGCTGCTGTAGCACACGGTCCAGGTAGGGCACGTCACCGCGGGCGATCGGGAAGGCCGGGTAGCACCCGACCGTGGGCGGCAGGATCCGCAGATAGCCCACCAGCAGCACGGTCGCTCTCGGCGAGCGCTGCCGGATGCCGTCCAGGACCCCGGCGACCTTCGGCGCCGCGGCGGACGCGCTGCGCGTAGCGGTCGATACCGCCAGCGGTGGCCTGCCGTTGGCAGGGATTGCCGGCCGGGTCGGTGGCGCTGAGCCGGAAGCAGGTGTCGAATATGTCGGAGAAGCCGATGTCGTTGCCGCTGATGGTCACGGTGACCAGGTCGGTGTCCGACGCCAAGGCGTCGAACTGTGGCGGGTTAGTGCCTCCGCCCAACGGCCCTTGCTGAGGAGCCGTCATGTTGTCGGTCCTCGCGCCGCTGCAACTTACGTCGGTGAAGTCGCGGATGCCGAGCGCCTCAGCGACCAGCGCCGGGTAGTTACGGGTGGAGTGCCCGCAGCCGATCGGGTCGGTGCGCTGCTCAGGGATGCGCGGACCCGCCGCGTAAGAGTCGCCGAGCGCCACATAGTGCTGCGGTGAACTGGCGGTCTGCGCGGCTGCGGTCGGCTGAGCAGCTCCAGTGGCGGCAAACCCGAGCAGTGGAGCACGGTGCCTGCAGCGGTAACGACGGCACGGCAATACACAGGCACATGAGCCCCCAGGAGCCAAAGATCCCCACCCGATACTGATCGTGCCGTCTGCGATCACTCTATGTCAACATCGCTCACCTCGCCGATTGGGCGCCCGCGAGCAGTCGGAGAAGGACGTCACGGTTGCGGTGACATCGGCGCAGTCCGGCGCCCGCGCTGCCGGTCACCTCAGGGTTGCCATCTCGTCCAGGTAGCTGAGGGTGTCCAGAGTGAAACCGGCCACCGCTTGCATGCCGAT
>JBOHFU010000098.1:4016-9548 GCA_050699675.1 Pseudonocardiaceae bacterium | reverse complement strand
CGCGGATGTCCTGCGGGTCCCGGCCCGCGGCGGCCTGCCGCACACTCGGGGGATGATCCGCCGGATCGCCGAGCTGCCACGGGCCGCCGAAGGCGTCCGAGGTGATCTGACCGGGATAGTGGAGCAGCTGCGCCGCCCCCCGCGCCGCCGCGGGTTAGTTGCAGTGATCTCGGACTTCCTCGGTCCGCGGTCCGGGGATGTCTTCGACTGGGAACGGCCGCTGCGCGGGCTGTCCGCTCGCCATGACCTGATCGCGATCGAGGTGCTCGACCCGCGCGATCTCGAACTACCCGACATCGGCACGGTGGTGCTCGCGGATCCAGAGACCGGACGGCAGAAGGAGGTCGTGACTACGCCGCTGCTACGCCGGGAGTTCGCCGCCGCGGCAGCGGCGCATCGCGAGGAAGTGGCCGCGACGCTGCGGCGGTGCGGTGCAGCGCAGCTGATGCTGCGCACCGATTCGGACTGGGTGTCCGACATGGTGCGCTTCGCGGTCGCCCGCAAGCGCCGATGGTCGGGAGGAGTCGCATGAGCCTGGCTGGGTTCACCAGTCCGCTCTGGTTCCTGCTGCTGGTGGTGATCGCCGCGCTGGCGGCCGGCTACGTCTGGATGCAGCGTCGACGGCGCCGCCAGGTGCTGCGCTTCGCCAATCTCGCCATGCTGGAACGCGTCGCGCCCAAGCGCCAGGGTTGGCAGCGGCACCTGCCGGTGGCACTGCTGCTTGCCGCCTTGGTGCTGTTCACCGTGTCGCTGGCCGGTCCCACCGCGGAGCAGAAAGTGCCGCGCAACCGGGCCACCGTCATGCTGGTGATCGACGTGTCACTGTCCATGAGGGCCACCGATATCGAGCCGAGCAGGCTATCCGCGGCACAGCGGGAGGCGAGGAGATTCGCCCACGACCTGACCCCGGGGGTGAACCTGGGTCTGGTGTCCTTCGCCGGCTCGCCCACCGTACTGGTGTCGCCGACCACCGAGCGGGTGTCGGTGATCCGGGCCGTCGACAACCTCAAGCTGGCCGAGGCCACCGGCACCGGTGAGGCGATCTTCGCCGCACTGTCTTCGGTCGAGGCGTTCGGCGCCGTGGTGTCGGACGCGCAGGGACCGCCACCGGCCCGCATCGTGCTGCTCACCGACGGCAAACAGACGGTGCCGACCCCCGACGGCGACGACCCGCGGGGCGCGTTCACCGCAGCTCGCGCGGCCGCCGCTGCCAAGATCCCGATCTCGGCGATCTCCTTCGGCACCGCCTACGGCCAGGTGGAGATCAACGGTGAGCGCCAACCAGTACCCGCCGACGACGAGTCGATCCGGCGGGTCGCCGACCTGTCCGGCGGGCAGTTCTACGACGCCAGCAGCGCGGGCCAGCTCACTGACGTCGTCAACACCCTGGGCGAGCAGATCGGCTACGAGACCAAGCGGGCCGACGCGAGCAAGCCCTGGCTGATCGCGGGGACCATCACCGCCATGCTCGCCGCTGCCGGCGCGTTGGCCATCGGGCAACGGCTGCCCTGAACTGTCCGGCCTGGGCGCTCCGGTACGGTCGCCGGAAACGCTCGTGAGTACGACCGGAGGGAGCGCCGTTGACCCGTTCCGTCCTTGTCACCGGGGGCAACCGTGGTATCGGGCTGGCCATCGCCCGCGCCTTCGCCAAGCAGGGCGACCGGGTTGCGGTGACCTACCGCGGATCTGAGGTTCCCGAGGGACTTGCGCCCGAGTTGCTCCCAGTGCGGTGCGACGTCACCGACGGCGCGGCCGTGGACACGGCGTTCGCCGAGGCGGAGCAGGCCCACGGCCCGATCGACGTACTCGTCTCCAATGCCGGGATCACCGATGACGCACTCCTGCTCCGGATGACCGAGGAGCAGTTCTCGCGGGTGCTGGACACCAACCTCACCGGCGCCTACCGGGTGGCCAAGCGCGCCGCGAAGAGCATGCTGCGCACCCGTCGGGGCCGGATGGTATTCATCTCCTCAGTGGTGGCCCTGTCCGGTGCCCCCGGCCAGGTGAACTACGCGGCCAGCAAAGCCGGGTTGATCGGCATCGCCCGGTCCATCGCCCGTGAGCTGGGATCCCGGTCGATCACCGCCAACGTGGTCGCACCCGGCTACATCGACACCGAGATGACCGCGCAGGTCAGCCAGGCGCGCCGGGAGGAGATTCTGAGCTCGATCCCGCTGCGTCGCCAGGCCAGTCCCGAGGAGGTCGCCGCGGCGGTGACCTTCCTCGCCTCCGACGCTGCCGGCTACGTCACTGGGGTGGTACTGCCGGTGGACGGCGGCCTGGGAATGGGCCACTGAGCGATCGGGTCTGCTGACAAGGGAGGACGTGTGGGGGGTCTGCTCGACGGTAAGCGGTTGCTGATCACCGGGGTGATCACCGATGCCTCGATCGCGTTTCACGTGGCGCGGGTGGCCCAAGACCAGGGCGCCCAGGTGGTGCTCACCGGGTACGGCCGGTTGCGCCTGGTGGAGCGCATCGCGCAGCGGCTTCCCCAGCCGGCTCCGGTGCTGGAGCTCGACGTGACCGACCAGGACCAGCTGGACTCGCTGGCGCAGCGACTCGGCGAACACGTCGACGGGCTGGACGGGGTGCTGCACTCGATCGGCTTCGCGCCGGCGTCCTGCCTGGGCGGAGAGTTCCTGAATGCGCCCTGGGAGGACGTGGCCACCGCGATGCTGGTCTCTGCCTACTCGTTCAAGTCGCTGGCGATGGCGTGCCGGCCGCTGCTGCACCGTGGCGCATCGATCGTCGGGATGGACTTCGACAACCGGCAAGCCTGGCCCGCCTATGACTGGATGGGGGTGGCGAAGTCGGCGCTGGAGTCGGTGTGCCGCTACCTCGCCCGCGACCTGGGCCCCGACGGTATCCGGGTGAACCTGGTGGCGGCCGGGCCCGTGCGCACCTTGGCGGCCAAGTCCATCCCGGGCTTCGCCGCTTTCGAAGACGCCTGGGACAGTCGGGCTCCGCTGGGCTGGAACATCGAAGACCCAACCCCGGTGGCTCGCACAGCCTGCGCACTGCTATCCGATTGGCTACCTGCCACAACCGGCTCCATGGTGTGGGCCGACGGCGGCTTCCACGCAGTGGGCATCTAGTCGGTATGCCTTCAAGTACCGCCAACCCACGTCGAACGGGTCTCCAACAGCTACCAACCTCCGGTGGTTCACAACGTTGATCGACGCACTGCTGGTGCTCTCCTTCGGGGGACCCGAGGGACCCGACGAGGTGCGCCCGTTCCTGGAAAATGTCACTCGCGGGCGGGGCGTACCGCCGCAGCGGTTGGATGAGGTGGCGCAGCACTACCTGCACTTCGGCGGCGTGTCGCCGATCAACCGGTGCAACCGCACCCTGATCACCGCGATCGAGCAGGCGCTCAGCACCGCCGGCCTCGACCTGCCGGTGTACTTCGGCAACCGCAACTGGCACCCGCTGGTGGAGGACACCGTCGCCGAGATGGCCGCCGACGGGGTGCGCCAGGCGCTGGTGTTCGCCACCTCGGCGTGGGGCGGGTACTCGGGTTGCCGGCAGTATCACGAGGACATCGCCCGGGCTCGGGACGTCGTCGGTCCTGGTGCCCCGGATCTGGTCAAGCTGCGGCAGTTCTTCGACCATCCGCTGTTCGTGGCGGCGTGCGCCGACGCACTGCGTACGGCCCGCGAGCAAGTCGACCCCACCGCCCGGGTGGTGTTCACGGCGCACTCTGTGCCGCTCGCCGCGGACGCCGCCGCCGGGCTTCCCGAACACGGCGGCCACCGCTACTCCCGGCAGGTCACCGAGACCGCCCGGCTGGTCGCCGCGGCGGCCGGGGTGGACGGCTACGACGTGGTGTGGCAGTCCCGCTCCGGCCCCGCAGGAGTGCCCTGGCTGGAGCCGGACGTGACTGACCACCTCGACGCGCTGCGCGCCGACGGGGTGCCCGGCGTCGTGGTGGCGCCGATCGGTTTCGTCTCGGACCACCTCGAGGTGCTGTGGGACCTCGACTACGAGGCTCGGCGGCGAGCTGCGACGCTAGGGATGCACTTCGCAAGAGCCGCCACTGCCGGCACCGACCCGCGCTTCGCCGAGATGGTTGTCGAGCTCATCGCCGAGCACCTGCACGCGGCACCCTCCCGCCGGTGCTCGCAGATCCCGGCGGCCGGTCACGGTGTCAACGGGGATGCCTGCGCACGGCAGTGTTGTCAACCGATCAGCGGTAACCGATCAGCGGTAACCGATCAGCGGTAACCGATCAGCGGTAACCGATCAGCGGTAACCGATCAGCGCCGCCCGGCCCGCGGGGTCAGTGCCCGCACCGCCTCAGCGACCGCCGAACGCCGCGCCTCCCGCACCGCGGTGGACAGCGGTCGCAGCGCCGCCGAACGGGCAGCCGCCACCTTGGCGGACAGCGCACCACCAAGGTTGTCGGTCTCCGCAGCGCCGAGGATGGCCTCCACCTCGTCGGCCTGCTCGAGCACCCGCAGTGCGCGGCCGGGTGTGCCGTCGGGCCACGGCGGCCGGATCCGGCGCTCCAGGGCTTCGGCGATCTCGGCGCGAACCCCCGGGCGGTGCCGGGCGACGTCGAGCTCCACCAGCGTCGTGGCGGCCTGGCGTACCGCACCACGCAGGCCGTGCTCGGCGTCGGACAGCGCGGGCTCTGGGGCCGGAGGTAGCGGGCCCGGGGCGAACACCGTCCAGCGCAACACACCATCGGCGACCGCAGTGGGCACCACGGCCAGTTCTGCGCCAGCAAGCACGGCGACTTCGCCACTCTCCAGCGCCGCCGCCGCGAGCGGTCGTTCCGGTGGCAGTCCTCGCACATCACCAGGCACCGGCAACAACAGCCGGCCACCGCCTGCGCCGGCGCGCCGAGCGGCTGCCAGCAGGCCGACCACAGAGGCCGGGGCGTCGTCGGGGCCCGGTAGGTCGAGCTGCCCTGCGGTGGCCTCGTCGGCGGCCACCACCTCATGCAGACCTGCCCAGGTATGCAGGCCGTCGATCACAGCGTCAGGGGCGGCGGAGCCGTGCAGCCAGGCAGAGGCCCACACGGTCAAAGTCGCACTGGGGCATGGCACGGGGTAGGAGAGTAGAACTCGAACTCCCGACGCGCACGCGCGGCGTGGCTGCGCCGCGGAATTCAGCCATCCGGCTACCGTCGCACCATGCCCCCGGACGAGCTACAGCGCCCACACCGGCGGCGGGAGATACCGCAACTGCTGGCCGAGGCTGGCCTGGTGGTAGAGGAAACCGCCAGCGGGTTCTGCGGCGCGGTGCTGCGGTGCGAGCGCGATACGGTGCTGCTGGAGGACGGCAGGGGTCGGGTTCGGACGTTCCCACTGCGGCGCGCGGCATTCCTGGTCGACGGCGATCCAATCACACTGGTTCGTCCGGTACGGCCGGCCGCGGCTGCAGCAGCCCGGTCGGCGTCCGGGTCAGTCCGGGTGGGCGGGCTGCGGGCCCGGACGGCGCGAGCCAGCCGGATCTGGGTGGAGGGGCGCCATGACGCCGAGCTTGTGGAGCGGGTCTGGGGTCACGATCTGCGGGTGGACGGCGTGG
>JBOHFU010000098.1:0-3916 GCA_050699675.1 Pseudonocardiaceae bacterium | reverse complement strand
GACGGCGTGGACGGCCTAGCCGAGCGGGTCGCGGAGTTCGCCCCCGCGCCACACCGGCGGCTTGGCGTGCTGGTCGATCACCTGGTCGCTGGCAGCAAGGAAACCCGGCTGGTGCAAACGGTGCGTTCGGAGCACGTGCTGGTGACCGGTCACCCCTATGTCGACATCTGGCAGGCTGTGCGGCCCGCGGCGCTGGGTATCCCCGGCTGGCCGGACGTGCCGCGCGGGGTGCCGTGGAAGCAGGGTGTGTGTCAGGCGTTGGGCTGGGTGGACCGAAGCGGGATCGCGGATCCGGCGGAGGGCTGGTGTCGGGTGCTCAGTGCTGTGGAGGGCTTTCGCGACCTTGAACCGGCCCTGCTGGGCGCTGTTGAACAACTCATTGACTTCGTCACTGCCGGGTCGCCGTGACACGATCGCGATCACCGCAGAATCCCGCTCGAAGATCTGCCAATATGGACACATGGCCGCTGTAGTGTGGCTCGTTGCCGGAGTTCTGCTGGTCGTTGCCGAGGTGCTGTCCGGTGATTTCGTGCTGATCATGCTCGGTGCGGGGGCGCTGGTAGCCGCTGCGGTCGCTGCGCTGGGCGGGGCGGCCTGGCTCGAGGTCGCCGCTTTTGCCGGCGCCTCGTTGGCCTTGATCACCCTGGCCAGGCCGGTACTCAAGCGCCGGCTGAACACTGCCCGCGTGCCAACTAACGTCGAGGCCCTGGTCGGCGATAAGGCGGTCGTGGTCAGCCGGGTCGATGCCAACGGCGGCAAGGTCAAGCTGCGCGGGGAGCTGTGGTCGGCCCGCGCATTCTACGAGACCGAAGTACTCGAACCCGGCCAGGAAGTTACGGTTATCAAGATCTCCGGTGCTACCGCCGTCGTTTTTGGAGAACCCTGATGAACTTTGCCCTGCTCGTGGTCTTGGCGGTCATCGTGTTGGCGAGCGTCGTCACCGTGATCAAGGCCGTGGTGGTGATCCCGCAGGCCACTTCCGCGGTCGTCGAGCGGCTTGGCCGCTACCGCAGCACGTTCACCCCAGGGCTGAACTTCCTGGTGCCCTTCATCGATCGGATCCGGGCTCGGATCGATCTGCGCGAGCGGGTGGTGTCCTTCCCACCGCAGCCTGTGATCACCAAGGACAACCTGACCGTCTCCATCGACACCGTCGTCTACTTCCAGGTGACCAACCCGAAGGACGCGGTGTATGAGATTGCCGACTACATCGGGGCGGTCGAGCAGCTGGCCACCACCACGCTCCGCAACGTGGTTGGCGGGATGAGCCTGGAGGACACCCTGACCTCCCGGGACTTCATCAACGGCCAGCTGTCCGGGGTGCTCGACGAGGCGACCGGGCGGTGGGGAATCCGGGTCGGCCGGGTCGAGCTCAAGGCGATCGACCCGCCGCCGTCCATCCAGGACTCGATGGAGAAGCAGATGCGCGCAGACCGGGAGAAGCGCGCCACCATCCTCACCGCCGAGGGCCAGCGCGAGTCGGCGATCAAGACCGCGGAGGGTCAGAAGCAGGCACAGATCCTCTCCGCCGAGGGTTCCAAGCAGGCTACGATCCTCACTGCTGAGGCCGACCGGCAATCCCGCATCCTGCGCGCCAAGGGTGAACGGGCAGCGCGCTACCTGCAGGCACAGGGCCAGGCCAAGGCGATCGAGAAGGTGTTCGCCGCAATCAAAGCGGGCCGGCCGACCCCCGAGCTGCTGGCCTACCAGTACCTGCAGACGCTGCCGCAGATGGCGCAGGGCGACGCGAACAAGGTCTGGGTCGTGCCCAGTGACTTCGGCAAGGCCCTCGAGGGCTTCACCAAGATGCTCGGCGCGCCGGGAGACGACGGGGTGTTCCGGTTCGAACCAAGCCCGGACTACCTCAGTGGCAGCCGGCCTGAGGACGACGACGACGTCGAGGGGTGGTTCGATACCTCCCCCGACCCGCATGTAGCCGCTGCGGTGCGGGCCGCCGAAGAGGTGGCCCGCAAGGAGGTGCCCGGTCCGGAGGTGGGGATGACCCCGTCGCTGGACGCGGCTCCAGCACGGCCGGATCCCAGCGGCTTGCCCGCCGCCGGGCAGCCGGTCCCGCCGCCGGGACCGGCTGAGATCACCGCGCCGCAGCAGCGGGTGCCGCCTGCGGAGCAGGCCGAGACCTCATCCCGCCCGCCCGACGCCCCCGAGACGGCGTCCCAGAAGAAGCCAACAAAGCCGCCGAACAGGGCGGCTGACGCGTCAGGCGACGCTGAAGCCGAACGGTAACTCGAGGCGGTGCCGGGTCAGCAGATCGCTATCGGCGAGCAGGTCCCGGGTCGGGGCGTCTGCCACCACCCGGCCGCCGTCGAGCACCACGCTTCGCGGGCACAATTGCAGGGCATAGGGCAGGTCGTGGGTGACCATCAACATCGTTCGGTCCAGCTCCAGCAGCACCTCAGCGAGTTCGCGGCGGGCTACCGGGTCCAGATTCGAGGACGGCTCGTCGAGCACCAGGATCTCCGGATCGCAGGACAGCACGGTGGCCAGCGCCGCGCGTCGGCGCTGGCCACCGGACAGATGCAGCGGTGAGCGTGCAGCGTGCTCGCCCATCCCGACGGCGGCCAGAGCGGCGTGCACCCGGGCCTCGAGTTCGGCGCCACGCAGCCCGAAGTTGGCCGGCCCGAACGCTACGTCCTCGGCGACAGTCGGCATGAATAGCTGGTCGTCAGGGTCTTGGAACACGATCCCCACCCGGCGGCGGATCTCTCGCAGGTGCTCCCTGATCACCGGTAGCTCGCCCACCTGCACGGAGCCGGTAGCCGGCTGGAGAACGCCGTTGAGGTGCAGGACGAGGGTGGTCTTACCGGCACCGTTGGGACCCAGTAGCGCGACCCGCTCGCCGGGCGCCACGGTGAGGTTGATTCCCTCCAGTGCACGGCGGCCGTCGGGGTAGGCAAAGCTCAGCTCGGTTACCCGCAGCGATGGTGAGGTCACCCACCCCACCAGGCCCCGGATACGAGCAAGACCGCCACCGCCACCGGGGCCAGCCCGAGCAGCCATTCTCGGCGACCAGTGGGTCGCTCGTGCAACATCGGCATCGTCCCGTTCCAACCTCGCGACAACATGGCCAGGTGTACCCGTTCGCCGCGCTCGTAGGAGCGCAGGAACAGGCTGCCCACCCCGCGGGCGGTGGCGCCTGCCTGCCACAGCAGCCGCGGGTCGTGTCCCCGGGAGATCCGGGCGATCCGCATCCTGCGGGCCTCCCCGACGATCACCTCGAAGTACCGCAGCATCAGGGTGGCGATCGTGGTGATGGTGTTGGGCACCCGCAGGCGTTGCAGTCCGATCAGCAGGTCGCGCGGCAAGGTCGTCGCAGCCAGGGTCAGCGAGGTGAGCACCCCGAGGGTGCCCTTGATCACGATGTTCCAGCCGGCCAGCAGACCGGCCACCGACAGCGACACACCCGCGACCTCCACCCGCTGCCCGCCCTCGGCGAACGGCAGCAGCACGGCGAGCACGACGAACGGTGCCTCGATCAGGGCCCGGCGCGCGATCCAACCTGGTGGGATCGCCGCCACCACCCACACCCCGACCAGCACCAGGAAGTACCCACCGAACGCCCAGAACACCTCCCGCGGCGTGGCGACCACACAACACACGAACAGGAATGCGGCGAGCACCTTCACCTGGGGCTGCAACCGGTGCGCCGGCGAGCTGCCCGGCAGGTACAGGGGGTGTGCGTGACCAGCTCCCACGGGAGGTCAGGTCTGGTCAGTGAAGCGCTGGTGGCGGGGACGCACCAGCCAGAACAGGCCGCCGGCGAGGACCAGGGTCACCAGTACCCCGATCACGCCGGCCACGCCGACCGTGCCGTCGTTGCCACCCAGGGTGTAGTCAGCCAGCGGGCTACCGGCCAAGTCGTGGTCTCGGGCGTTCTGTGCGATGCACTCGCCGGACA
>JBOHFU010000097.1:2246-9628 GCA_050699675.1 Pseudonocardiaceae bacterium | reverse complement strand
CCCCACCAGCCGCCCAGGCAGCTGACGCTCCAAGCCGTTGCGGATGGCGAGGTATGCGGCGTGCGGCCCGCCGAAACCCATCGGCACGCCGAAGCGCTGGGTGGACCCAACCACGACGTCGGCGCCGATCTCCCCCGGCGGGCGGAGCAGGGTGAGCGCCAGCGGGTCCGCCGCGACGGCAACCGCGGCGCCGCGGTGGTGCGCCTGCTCGATGAGCGTGGCGTGGTCGCGCACCTCGCCAGAGGCACCCGGGTAGGACAGCAAGACACCGAAAAACTCGCCGTCCGGGAGACTCGGCCCGGAAGCCGCACAGAATAGGTCTGCGACAACGAGCTCGATGCCCAGCGGCTCGGCGCGGGTGGCCAGCACGGCCAGGGTCTGCGGCAGCGTGTCGGCATCGACCACGAACCGGGATGAGCCGGCCCGGCCGGCCCGGCGCAGCAGGGTCATCGCTTCGGCGGCCGCGGTGGCCTCGTCGAGCAACGAGGCGTTGGCCACCGGCAGCCCGGTGAGGTCGCAGACCATGGTTTGGAAGTTGAGCAGTGCCTCAAGACGACCCTGGGAGATCTCCGGCTGGTACGGCGTGTAGGCGGTATACCAGGCCGGGTTCTCCAGCACCGAGCGGCGGATCACCGGTGGGGTGATCGTGCCGTGGTATCCCATCCCGATCATCGGTACCCGTGGGTGGCACCGGGCGGCCCGCTCGCGCAGCTCGGCCAGGGCCTGGGCCTCAGGGGCCGGGGCTGGCAGGTTCGAGACGGCGTCCGGGGCAGCCAGGGTGCGCGGCAGAGCCAGCGCGGCGAGTTCTTCCAGCGACCCGACGCCGATGGCGTCCAACATCTGAGCCAGTTCGGCCGGGCGCGGCCCGATGTGCCGGTCTGCGAACGGAGTCCCGTGTTCCAGCTCAGCCAGCGGGCGCCGATCGGGAGTGTTCATCGCAGTGGTCTCCAGGCAACCAGAGTCGAACCGCCGGGCGCGGTGCCCGATCGGCCCCTCCCCCTCTGTCCCTGCCCAGGCCTCGCTTGCCGAGAACTGGACGCCTGAGAGATTCACCGGCTTGTGCCGGCTTTCCCCGTCGGCGGGTGGCTTGCGCTACCGCTTTCCAGAGGTGTCTGACCCGCGCGGTCCTGTTCGCCTGAGAGATTCCGGGGAGGATTTGCTCCTTCGGCGCCCGGACCACGATGACCGGAACTCTCCCGCGTGGGGTCGGCGACTACGCCACCAGCGTACTCGAGGAGGGGCAGTCTCGGCCTCCCCAGGCGCGCTGTGAGCGGCAGCACAGCTGAGACCGACTGTACAGCGACCGATGCGTCAGCTGATTCGGCGGGTCCGTCGGCGCTTGGTCAGCTCGTCCTCTCCAGCGGTGGCGACGTGGCCGCCATCGGCACGCTCCGGCGGGAACTGGCTGATCGACCCGGCGATCTCCCTTATCGCACCGCTCACCGCGATGCCGAACACACCCTGCCCGCCCTGCAGCAGGTCCACCACCTCCTCAGGAGAGGTGCACTCATAGACGGTGGTTCCGTCGCTGAACAGCGTGATGCGAGCCAGATCGTGCACCCCGTGGCGGCGCAGGTGCTCAACCGCCAAGCGGATGTTGTGTAGCGAGACCCCGGTGTCCAGCAGCCTCTTCACCACTTTGAGGACCAGCACGTCCTTGAACGAATACAGCCGCTGGCTACCCGAACCGGAGGCACCGCGGATCGATGGCACGACAAGGCTGGTCCGAGCCCAGTAGTCCAGCTGACGGTAGGTGATCCCGGCGATCTGGCAGGCTGCGGAACCGCGATAGCCAAGCAGCTGGTCGGTCACTCCGTGCGGGTCGACCAAGGCGGAGTCCGGGAACAGAGTGCCCTGCTCGGCCTGCTGGTCAGCCCCGGACCGCTTGACGTCATGCGCCGGGGTGTCTGCTCCGCCGTGCGGTCCGTCGGCCACCCATTCCTCCCATGCCTCAAGCCGGTGGGTCCAAGCCTGTGGTCCGTTGCGGCTACCTGGTCCCGCGGCGGACCCTCCGGTCGTCCGGGACGAATCACACCGGCGCGATTCGCTGTGCAGACCGACGGTAAGCCGCCGCAGCGTAGCCGGTCAATGCGGCACGCGGGAGAGCCTCAACCTCTACTTCAGCTCGAAGACAGAGTTGATCAAGTATCCGCTCCGCGGAAGTCCTCCGGGGAGACCGAGTCGAGGAACTCACGGAACTTCTCGACCTCGTTCTCCTGCTCATCCGGGATGATCAGGCCGGCCTCGGAGAGCACCGACTCCTCGGCATGGATGGGCACCCCGGCCCGTAGTGCCAGGGCAACCGAATCGCTCGGCCGGGCAGAAACCCGCACGTTGCCGTCGAAGACCAGCTCGGCGAAGAAGGTTCCTTCCTGCAACTCGGTGATCCGGACCTGCTTGAGTTCCCGACCCAGCGCGCTGATCACGTCTCGAAGCAAGTCGTGGGTCATCGGCCGAGCCGGTTGTACGCCCTGCTGTTCCAGGGCGATGGCGGTCGCTTCCCCAGAGCCGATCCAAATCGGCAGGTAGCGCTCACCCTCAGATTCCCGCAGCAGCAGGATCGGCTGGTTCGCCGGCAACTCCACCCGGACCCCGACGACACGCATCTCGCTCATCGCGTTGCGCCTCCCTCCTGCCGCACCCTGCGGTCCAGGTGCCTCGAGGATCGTCGTGCTCGGCGGTGGATTGGCACCGGCCGCGAGTTGCTGCCAACCCAGTCGCGTGTCCACCATCGCTTATCCCAGACGCTACACGGGGCACCCTCCCGCTGCCGAGCCCAGCGGGTGCCCAATTCTCGCGCTGTTTCCCGCGCAGGGTGGATCCTTCTTGGCTGGTTCCCTCTGGCACTAGTTTCCGATGGCGCTACGCAGCCCGGTCTTCACGAGCAGGGCGTGCAGCCGCACTGACAGCATCGCCAGCTCCCGTACGACCTCGTCGGCCCGGGCCCGGGCGTCAGGATCCCGCTGCCGGGTCATCGGGGTGACGATCTGTGCCAGCAGGCCCACCTCCCGGTCGGCCGACGCCCGGAAGGCCCGCAGATGCCGGGGCTCCAGCCCGAACTCGGTCATTGCCCGGGCGATCCGTGCCACGAGCACCGCGTCGGAGTCGTAGAAGCCGGCTGGACCGGGCCGGACCAAGCCGAACCGCTCAAGTTCGGTCAGCGCCGCGGCGGCGATGCCGGCGGCGGCGAGCAGTTCCTCCTGGGTCATTCGCACGGTGTCAGCGGTGTCGAAGGCTTCCGGTCCAGCCGGGTCGGTCGCAGCGGGCGAGGGCACACCGACCAGCGGGCGCGGTGACCGTGGTCGGTGCTCGGCAAAGGGACCATCGGGGGGTCTGTCGTGCTCACCCCGGTCTATCGCGTCCAGCTGCTCCTTGATCACCCTGAGCGGGAGGTAGTGGTCGCGCTGCGCGGTGAGCACATAGCGCAGCCGTTCCACGTCCGCCGTAGAGAACTGCCGGTACCCGGCAGCGGTGCGCTCCGGCTGGATCAGCCCCTCGGACTCCAGAAATCTGATCTTGGAGATGGTGACGTCCGGGAAGTCCGCCCGCAGCTGGCCGAGTACCGAGCCAATGCTCGCTCCGGGCCGATGCCCGGAGCGGCCCGCAGCCGTCACCGTGACTCCTGGTCGGCCCTTCGGTCCCCGGCGCGCGGACCGGTGAGGAACACCAGCCGGAACTTGCCGATCTGAACCTCGTCACCATTGGCCAGCACGGCGGTGTCTACCGGCTCACGGTTGACGTAGGTGCCGTTGAGGCTGCCCACGTCCACTACGACGAACTCGCCGCCCTCACGGCGGAACTCGGCATGCCTGCGGGAGACCGTCACGTCGTCGAGGAAGATGTCGCTGTCCGGGTGCCGGCCCGCGCTCGTAGTGGATCGATCGAGGAGGAACCGGGAACCGGCGTTAGGGCCGCGCTTGACCACCAGCAGTGCGGAACCCGCAGGTAACGCGTCGACACCGGCGACGGGCGGACCCGGTGACTCGACACTCTCGGGCTCAGAGAGGAAGTCGGCCCGGAATATCGAGGTCTGTTCCGGGCCCCGCTCCGGCGGAACGCCGGGCCCGTCGTTCGTGCTCACCTGAGCCCTCCTTCGCCAGCGGGGTCGCCTGTCAATCGGACCACAACCTACCGGGCACCGGCGACCGGCGTGGACTGAGGGCCCGACTGCCGCGACCCGACGTCAACGCCGGGTCCAGCACCCGGATCAGGCCTGCTCGATGAGGCTGCGGTAGTCCTCGGCGCCCAGGAGTGAGCCGATCTCGGATGTCTCGGTCAGCTTGATCTCGATCATCCAGCCCTCCCCGTAGGGATCGGAGTTGACCAGCTCGGGGCTGTCCTCCAGGGCGTCGTTGCGAGCCACCACCTCACCCGTGACTGGCGCGAACACGTCCGACACGCTCTTGGTCGACTCCACCTCACCAACTGGGTCTCCGGCCGTCACCGAGTCCCCGACCAGCGGTAACCGCACATAGACCACGTCTCCGAGCTGGGTGGCCGCGTAGTCGGTGACGCCGACCCGCACAGTGTCCTCCGCACTGGGCAGGACCCACTCGTGCTCCGGGGTGTACCGCAGCTCCTCGGGGACCACTGTTCTCCTGGCTCCTTCCTGACCCGCAAGCAGGTCAGCTGCGGTGCGCCCGCTTCACGGCGCGCACCGTGAGCCGAACCTGGATCAAGTAGAGCACCCCCGACCAGAGGTACAGCGCGCCGCCCCATCCGGTGAAGGCCACCGCGAACGCCAGGGCCGCCGTCTGCAACCAACCCTGCACGTTGTCGGCGAGTAGCAGTATCGGGAAGGCGTAGAGCAGGCAGAGGGTGGCGGCCTTACCCAGATAGTGCACCGGCAGCGGGCCGTAGCCATGGTGGCGCAGCACGGGCAGGGTCAGGGCGAGCACCAGGTCCCGGCCGATCAGCGCGGCCACCACCCACCACGGCAGGATGTCGCGCACCCCGAAGGCGAGCAGAGTGCTCAGCGTGTACAGCCGGTCGATTGCCGGGTCGAGCACCGCGCCCAACCTGCTGGACTGGTTGAGCAGGCGCGCCAACTTGCCGTCCAGCCAGTCCGTGAGACCCGACAGGGCCAACACGAGCACGGCGAGCAGGTCGTACTGGGGGCCCAGCAGCAGCCACAGGAACAGCGGAATGCCGGCCAACCGCAGCAGGCTCAACACGTTGGGCACGGTGAGCAACCGGTCGGCCGGATCCCGGGCCTGCGGCCGCGGGTGGCTCGGCTGCACATCCCCAGCGTCCCATACGGACAGCCCTAGAACCGGGTGTGCTCCAGCCAGTGCGCCAGCACTGCCGCGTCGCCGAGTACCTCGATCGGCGCCTGCCCGGGTGGGACCCGGCGCAGCAGTACCAGCAGCAGGTCCACTACCGCGCCCCGGACTGCGACCGCGCCCTTGGTGTGACCGGGTTCCCAGACCGGACCCGACGGCGTCCGGCGCACGATCCACTCCCCCGCCTCGCCGAGGCCGGGGTCGGTGGAGTGCAGGTGCAGGATCTCGCCGTTGCCGCGCAGCTCGGCGAGCTCGGGTCGATACTCGACCGCCTGCGGCAAGCCGAGCAGGCTCAGCCACTCGGAGATCGCATCGGCGGCCAGATCGGGTTCCAGAGCGAACTCGCGACCCAGCGCCAGCTCGACGTCGGCCCGGTGCACAGCGGTCTCGTGCGCCATCCGGCGTGCCCAGAATCCGGCGCTGTGGTCGTCAGCCCAGCTCCATACGGGGGTCTGCGGCCCAGCCGCCCGAAACGCGTCCACCAGCTCACTGGCACCGTCACACAACCAGGTGACGAGCCCCGCGGGATCCTCCGGCGCTGCGGTCACACCCAGCTCGCTCGGGTCAGGCGGGGCGGTGGCGCGCCGGGTGATGAGCGCGGTGACCCGCTGATGGGCCAGCCCGACGTGCTCGGCGAGCTGATACAACGTCCAGTCCGGGCAGGTCGGCACCTGCTGCTGCAGGTCGGCGCCGCCCAGCGCGTCGGCGAACAAGATGGACTGCGCCATCAACGCGTCGAGGTAGCGATCATTGCGCAGCGGCGCCATCAGATGCCCTCCCATGATCGTCCCCGTGGTCATTGGCGACTCGCAGCCTAATTATCTTGCCGGTCGATGGTGCGCCGCCGCACCGGGTGGTGCACTGTGGCCTATGGCCTCACATCCCGCCTCGCATCCGCAAGACACCGTGCACCGCGCGCTCGGCGGCGGCTGGGGCACTTTTCTCGCGGCGGCGATACGGTCTCCCCGCGACGTCGGGACACTGCTGCCGTCCGGTCCCGAGCTAGCCCGACGGCTGGCCGCCGTGGTGCCCCGAACTGGTCCGGCCGGCCGGCCAGCGGTCGTGGTGGAAGTCGGTGCCGGGGCCGGGGCGGTGACCAGCGCAATTGCCGAGCAGGCTGATCAGAATGCGGTGGTGATCGCGGTCGAGAAGGACCCCGAGCTCGCCGAGCGGTTGCGGTCGCGCGAGCTCGGGGTGCGGGTGGTCACCGCAGACGCCGCCACACTCCCGGCCATCCTCGCCGCATACGGCGTGGAACGCGCTGATGTGATCGTCTCAGTGCTGCCGTGGACCCTGTTCGGCCCGCGGCAGCAGCGCGAGTTCCTGACTATTTTCGCCGCTGCGCTGCAGACCGACGGGGTGTTCACCGCCGCCGCGTACAGCTGGGGCTACTGGGCTCCCTCGGCCCGTCGCTTTCGCCGCGAGCTGGAGCAGGCGTTCGGTGAGGTGCTGCCCACCCGCACCATGTGGCGGCACCTGCCGCCGGCGATGACCTATGTCTGTCGGGGACCCGGCGCGGTCCCGTGATCACCGCGGGTCCGAGTCGATGAGCAGGCGGCCATCCAGTTGAATCACCCGTAGCTCCCGTTTGATGACCTCAGCACCGCCGCCGGTGTCGTAGCTGACATCAACGGGCACAGTCACCGAACCGTCCGGGTTGTCCCTGACCCCGGATGCGTTGCGAGCGCTGACCGAGGAGTACCGGCTCCAATGCGACTGGAAGTTTGGCTCGCTACCGAAGGCCGCCCTCGCGGTGGGGGACAGCATCTCCCAGGCCGCCGGCAGGTTGTCCAGGCCGTTGTAGTAGTCGATCACAAGCTGCCCGGCGTCGCGCCAGGCGATCGACCCCTGCGTATGGTCCACCGCCTGCACCTGCGGTGGCACGGGTACGACAGCGGGTGCAGCCGGTGGCGCCGCTGGCGCCGAGGTGGCGGCCTGCCCGGCGGGGGGCGTGCCCTGTTGCCCGGATGAGCCCCCGGTCAGAAGCGTCCCGACGCCGACCAACGTGAGCACCGCGAGGATGGCCCCGACCAGCACGCCTGCCCTGCCGCGTTCCCGGCCCGGAAGCCCAGCAGGTGGGGGGTCAACAGGTGGGGGGTC
>JBOHFU010000097.1:0-2146 GCA_050699675.1 Pseudonocardiaceae bacterium | reverse complement strand
GGGAACCCAGCTGCTGGCGGGGAGGCCGGCAGCGGGCGGGACGGCAGGGTAGGCGGCGGAGTCGCGGGTCCGGTCACCCGGGTTGGCGGCGGCGCGGCAGCTACTGACCTGCGCACCGGCCGGGCGGTGATCGCTGCGGTCAGCTCCAAGCTGGCCCGATGCATGTCGGGACGCGCTGCCGGGTCCCTGGCCAGCAGGCTCATCAGCACCGCGAACAGCGGGCCCGCGTGCTGCGGCGGCGGTACCTCGCCGGCGGCCACCGCATGCAACAGGGCGAGTTGGTTGTTGCTGTCACCGAAGGGAGCCCGCCCCTCCACCGCGGCGTAGAGAGTGGCGCCGAGCGAGAAGACGTCCGACGCCGGGGTCGGGACCTGCCCGCGGGCTACCTCCGGGGCAAGGTAAGCCGGGGTGCCGGCCATCATCCCGGTCTGGGTGACCGTGACATCCCCCGCGGCGCGGGAGACGCCGAAGTCGGTGATCTTCGCGGTGCCTCCGCCGGTGATCAGGATGTTGCCGGGCTTGACGTCGCGGTGCACGATCTGCGCAGCATGCGCGGCGGCCAGTGCCGAGGCCACCTGCCCACCGATCGAGGCGACCTCGCTCACCGGGAGGGAGCACCGCTGCGCCAGCACCGTTGCGAGGCTGCGCGAGGGCAGATACTCCATCACCAGGCAAGGTTCACCGTCGTGCTCGGCCACGTCGTAGACGACGATGGCGTTCGGGTGCTGCAGCCGCGCGGCGATGCGCGCCTCGCGCAGTGCCCGGAGCCGGGCTTCGTCGGTTGCCCTGGGGCTCAGGTCCGGCTGCAACAGCAGCTGCTTCACCGCAACCAGCCGCTGCAGCCGCTCGTCCATCGCCTGCCAGACGACGCCCATGCCGCCGCTGCCGATCCGATCGAGCACCCGGTAGTGCCCGGCTATCAGTTGACCTGTGTCGATGAGTGGTGCTCCCCGTCTGTAACTGGCCCGTCTGCACTGGCGCGCCTGCACTGGCCCCGACCGGGGGCCAAGGTTACCGCGCCGGCTCCGGGTCCCGGCAGCCGCCGGCTGGCCCATGCTGGCCCCGCCTCGCCACGCGCCGGGGTCCGCGGGCACGATCGTGGTCATCATGACGCTCACCGAGGCGCTGCCCGGCGGTTCCGGGCCCGACGAGCTGCTCGACACCTTTGTGACCTGGGTTTCGGGCCAGGGCTTGACCCTGTACCCCGCCCAGGAGGACGCGCTGATCGAGATCGTCTCGGGCTCGAACGTGATCCTGGCCACCCCTACCGGATCCGGTAAGAGCCTGGTTGCGACCGGCGCGCACGCGGTCGCGCTGGCCCAGGGCAGGCGCAGCATCTACACCGCACCGATCAAGGCACTGGTGTCGGAGAAGTTCTTCGCACTGTGCGAGGTCTTCGGCGCCGACCAGGTCGGGATGATGACTGGTGACTCCAGCGTCAACGCTGAGGCGCCGATCATCTGCTGCACCGCCGAGGTGCTGGCCAACATGGCGCTGCGCAGCGGGCCGGACACCGACGTCGGCCTGGTGGTGATGGACGAGTTCCACTTCTACGCCGACCCGGATCGTGGCTGGGCCTGGCAGGTGCCACTGCTCGAGCTGCCGCACGCCCAGTTCCTCCTGATGTCCGCGACGCTCGGCGACGTCACCCGGTTCGAGGAGGACCTCACCCGCCGCACCGGCCGACCCACCGCGGTGGTCCGCTCGGGTGAGCGCCCGGTTCCGCTGCATTTCCGGTACGTGACGACGCCGCTGCTCGAGACGTTGGAGGAACTGCTGGCCACCAAGGCGGCGCCGGTCTACGTGGTGCATTTCACTCAGGCCTCAGCTGTGGAGCAGGCACAGGCGCTGACCAGCATCAACGTCTGCAGCCGGGCCGAGAAGGACGCCATCGCCGAGCTGATCGGCGGGTTCCGGTTCGCCACCGGTTTTGGGCGAACGCTGTCCAGGTTGGTCCGCCACGGGATCGGCGTGCACCACGCTGGGATGCTGCCGCGGTATCGCCGGCTCGTCGAGCGGCTCGCCCAGGCCAGCCTGTTGAAGATTATCTGCGGCACGGACACCCTCGGGGTGGGGATCAACGTGCCGATCCGCACCGTGCTGCTCACCGCGCTGGGCAAGTATGACGGGACCCGCACCCGCCATC
>JBOHFU010000096.1:0-9669 GCA_050699675.1 Pseudonocardiaceae bacterium | reverse complement strand
GCCAGCATCCGTGAGCGACCCTACGACGAGTCACTAGGCTGAACGGGCGTATCGTCTGCGCTGCTTCGCAGTGGGTATGTCGCTACTGGTGAATCAAAGGAGTGTGAAGGCTTGTCATGAACATGGTCATCATCCTCGAAATCGTCATCGGAATTGTCGTGCTCGCGGCCGCCGTACGGTTCGCTGTGCGAGATGCCCGGCAGCGTCGCGGTGTCACCGGATCAGAGGTCACCGGCGAGACTCAGCCGGCGCGTGGCGGCGAGCGCGAGGCGCAGCAGCGCCCGAGTGAGGTCGCCGATCGGCGCGAGGGCGAAGAGGTCGCCGCGCTGAGTGCCCCGTCGACCGTCCCGGAGCCGCCCGCCGACGCGCGCTAGCGTGCGTCCGTGCTGCGCCGGCTGATCCTGGCCGCTGCCGGCAATCCGACCGTCCAGCGGCTCGTTGCCACCGCCCCGGTCAGCCGTTATGTGGTCCGCCGCTTCGTGGCCGGGGAGAGCACCGAGCAGGCGGTGGCCGCGACCACCGCTCTGGTGGCTGGCGGGCTGGCGGTGACCCTGGACCACCTGGGGGAGGGCATCGAAGATGAGGCCGGTGCGGAATCGGCCGTGCGTGCCTACCTCGAACTGCTGGACCGCTTGAGAGCTGACGGTCTGGCCAACCGGGCCGAGGTCAGCGTCAAGCTGTCCGCGGTGGGCCAGCGCCTCGACGAGGCGCTGGCGTTGCGCAACGCCTCCCGGATCTGCGCGGCCGCCGAGCACGCCGGCACCACCGTCACCTTGGATGCCGAGGACCACACCCTCACCGATTCCACCCTGCGGGTGCACGCCGAGCTACGCCGTAGCTGGCCCGCCACCGGCGCGGTGCTGCAGGCATACCTGCACCGGACGCTGGACGACTGCCGGGCGTTGGCGGTTGAGGGCTCCCGGGTCCGGCTGTGTAAGGGTGCCTACGCCGAACCTCCTGAGCTGGCCTTCGGGGCATCGCACGAGGTCGCGCGCAGCTTTGTGCGCTGCGCCAATACCCTGCTCGCCGGACCGGGCTACCCGATGTTCGCCACCCACGACCCGCTGCTGATCGCCATCGTGGGTGAGCGAGCCCGCTGGTATGGGCGCCCGCCGGGCAGCTTCGAGTACCAGATGCTCTACGGGGTGCGTCCGGCCGAGCAGCGGCGGTTGGCCGCGGGCGGAGACACCGTCCGGGTGTACCTGCCCTACGGCTCGGACTGGTACTCCTACCTCACCCGACGGCTCGCCGAGCGACCCGGGAACCTGGCCTTCTTCCTCCGCGCCTTGCTGCATCCAGAACGTACCTTTGTGCGGAGCTGTGGCAGCCTTCGGTTATGACCACGATCGCCATCCTGGGTGCCGGCAAGATCGGCGAGGCGTTGCTGTCCGGAATGCTCAGTGCCGGTCGCAGCCCGGACGACCTGATGCTCACCGAGCGCTACCCCGACCGGGCTGCCCTGCTCGAAAAGACCTACCGGGTACGCGCGGTCGACACCGCCACCGCGGCGGCCAAGGCCGACGTCTTGGTCGTCGCGGTGAAGCCGCAGGACATCGACCCGCTGCTGGCCGAGCTCGCCGAGCTGATCAGCCCGAGCACCCTGATCGTGAGCTTGTGCGCGGGGCTGCCCACCGCGCTCTATGAGCGTCGGCTTCCCGATGGTGTCCCGGTTGTCCGGGTCATGCCCAACACCCCGATGCTGGTCGGCGAGGCGATGAGTGCGATGTCGGCCGGCCGCTTCGCCACCGACGCCCACCTGGCGCTGACCGAGGAATTGCTCGGCAGCGTGGGCAAGGTGGTCCGGGTCCCGGAGAGCCAGCAGGACGCCGTTACCGCGCTGTCCGGTTCCGGCCCAGCCTACTTCTTCTACCTGGTCGAGGCGATGATCGACGCGGGGATCCTGCTCGGGCTGCCCCGGCCGATGGTGACCGAGCTGATCACCCAGTCCGCGGTCGGCGCGGCCCGGATGCTGCGCGAGACCGGTGAACATCCGGTACTGCTGCGGGAGGCGGTGACCTCCCCCGGCGGGACGACGATCATGGCGATCCGGGAGCTGGAGCGCCATGGCGTGCGGGCTGCGTTGCTGGCTGCCATCGAGGCGGCGCGGGAGCGGTCGATCGAACTCGGACTCGCCCACCAGGACTGATGCCCACCAGGACTGATGCCCACCACGACTGATGATGGCAGTCGCACGAGCACCATCTGTCCCGCTACTCTCATCAGAACATGAACGTCACGGACCGCGGGAGGGGAAAGCCTAGCGCGCCGCGACGTGGTGAGGACTCGATGACGCATGCCGACGAACGAGCAGGCCGGGCCGGGCAAGGTGCAGTTCCTCACGGTCGCCGAGGTGGCCGCGATGATGCGGGTATCCAAGATGACGGTCTACCGGCTGGTACACGCGGGTGAGCTGCCCGCGGTGCGCGTCGGGCGCTCCTTCCGGGTCCCGGAGGTGGCGGTGCACGGCTACCTTGAGAACGCCTACTTCGATGCCGGGTGAGATCCGGTCGGCTGCAGGTCGCCCATTCGAGCCGGAGTAATCTGAGTCGCCTTCCACGCCCGCAGCGCTGTCTGCCGGGCTTTTCTTACTGCATCCACGACAAGCGAGGAGGCCGAGTATGGGCTCGGTGATCAAGAAGCGCCGCAAGCGCATGTCCAAGAAGAAGCACCGCAAGTTGCTGCGTAAGACCCGGGTCCAGCGTCGCAAACTGAACAAGTAGTCCAACCTGGCCACCAGCCTTCCCGTCCCGGCTACCCAGCGCGCCCGTAGCATGATGTGCTGTTGTCGGGCGTGACCAGGGAGCAGCATGGTGCCGTCCACGGTCCTCGTCACCGGAGTCAGCCGCTTCGTCGGTGGGCAGCTGGCTGCCCGGCTCGCAGCCGATCCCAGTATCGGCCGGGTGCTTGGGGTGGACGTGGTACCGCCGCGCCGAGACCTGCTGCGGCGGATGGGCCGCGCCGAGTTCGTCCGGGCCGACCTTCGCAACCCACTGATCGCCAAGGTGATCTCTACTGCCAAGGTTGACACGGTGGTGCACGCCGCGATGACCGCCGACGGGTGCAGCACGGTGAAAGAGATGAACGTCATCGGCACGATGCAGCTCCTGGCGGCTTGCCAGAAGTCGGCGACGGTGACCCGGCTGGTCGTGAAGTCCACCAGTGCGGTGTACGGGGCGAGCCCCCAGGATCCGGCGATGTTCACCGAGCAGGACGAACCGAAGGACCTGCCGGCCTCGGGCTACGCCAAAGACGCGGTGGAGATCGAGGGCTACATCCGCGGTTTCGCCCGGCGGCGCGATGATGTGCACGTCACGGTACTGCGCTTCACCAATGTCATCGGCCCGCGCATCGATACCGTCCTGACCCGATACTTCGCGCTGCCAGTGGTACCAACGGTGCTGGGCTACGACGGTCGGATGCAGCTGCTGCACGAGGAGGACGCGCTAGGAGTGCTCGAGCGGGCCACCCGGGAGCGGCTGCCCGGCGTGTTCAACGTCGGGGGCGACGGGGTGCTGCTGCTGTCCCAGGCGATCCGGCGGGCGGGCCGGATCCCGGCTCCGATACCCGAACCGGCGATGGTCGCAGTCGGACGGCTCATCGACTACTCCCCGGAGCAGATCCGGTTCCTCAACTTCGGTCGGGTGCTGGACACGACCCGGTTGCGCACCGAATTCGGTTTCACCCCCCGTTGGACCACTGTCCAGGCGTTCGACGACTTCGTGCACGGCCGAGCGCTGCGGCCGATGATCGACCCGAAGCGGGTGGCCCATGTTGAGCGCGGTCTGCTCGCGCTCGCGGCGCGGCTGCGATAGGAGGCGGGGGCGGACACGGACGGCGGGGGTGGCGAGGTGGGAGACCCGCAGTGGTACCGGGATCTGGCCTTCCTACTGGCGTTCGCGCGGCGGCGGGTGGTTGGCGACTACGGCGTCGACGCGTTCGGCTTCGACCCGGACCTCACCGTGAATGTGCTGCTGCCCCTGGTGCGCCCGCTGTATCGCAGATGGTTCCGGGTCGAGACGATCGGTATGAACCACGTGCCCTCTGAGGGCGGCGCACTGGTGGTTGCCAACCACTCCGGGACGCTGCCGCTGGATGCGGTGATGACCGCGGTGGCGCTGCACGACCACCATCCGGCCCGGCGGCACCTGCGGATGCTCGGCGCCGACCTGGTGTTCCGCATGCCGCTGCTGGGTCCGTTGGCCCGCAAGTCGGGTCAGACCCTGGCCTGCAGATCCGACGCCGAGCGGTTGCTCACCTCCGGCGAGCTGGTCGGGGTGTGGCCGGAAGGGTACAAGGGCATCGGCAAGCACTACCGCGACCGGTACAAGCTGCAGCGCTTCGGGCGTGGCGGGTTCGTCTCCGCGGCCTTGCGTACTCAGACGACGATCATCCCGTGCTCCATCGTGGGCGCGGAGGAGATCTACCCCATGGTCGGCGACATCAAGCCGCTGGCCCGGCTGCTCGGCCTGCCGTACTTCCCGGTGACGCCGTTCTTCCCGCTGCTGGGGCCGCTGGGGACGATCCCGCTGCCGTCCAAGTGGTACATCGAGTTCGGCGAGCCTGTCCGCACCGATGGCTACGGTCCTGGTTCGGCCGAGGATCCGATGCTGGTCCTCAACCTCACCGACCAGGTACGCGAGACCATCCAGCAGACCCTGTACCGGTTGCTCACCCAGCGCCGTAACACGTTCCTCGGCTGAGCTCCCATACGCGCGGTTAGGTGCGTGCGCGACGCTGATAGGCGAGGCCAGCGGCGACTGCACCGGCCGCCACTCCGACGCCCAACACCGAGGGCACCCCGATTCTTGCGGCCTTGCGGCCGGTTCGGAAGTCCCGGATCTCCCAGCCACGTGCTCGGGCGGTCTCCCGAAGGTCGGGATCAGGATTCACCGCGACCGCAGTGCCCACCAGCGAGAGCATCGGGATGTCGTTGGCTGAGTCGGAGTATGCGGTGCAGCGCCGCAGGTCGAGCCCTTCCTTGAGGGCCAGCGCATGTACCGCCTGCGCCTTGGCCTCTCCGTGCAGGATGTCGCCCACCAAGAGACCGGTGTACACCCCGTCGGCGGTCGTCTCTGCCACGGTACCCAGCGCTCCGGTGAGACCGAGCCGGCGGGCAATGATCGTGGCCAGTTCCACTGGAGTCGCGGTGACCAGCCACACCCGCTGCCCGGCCTCGAGGTGCATCTTCGCCAGCGCCAGGGTCCCCGCCCAGATCCGGTCGGCCATCAGTTCGTCATAGATGTCCTCCCCGAGCTCGACGACCAGTGTGGTGGGCCTGCCGGCCACGAACGACAGCGCCCGCTCGCGGTTGGTGCGGATTTCCTCGGGGCTGAGCTCCTTGCCGAACACCCGGAACTTCAGCTGTTGCCACCCAAACGACGCGAGGGCCCCGCTGGTGAGGAACTTCCTGGCGGCCAGGCCACGGGCGAAGTAGAAGATCGACGCGCCCCTCATCATGGTGTTGTCGACGTCGAAGAAGGCTGCCGCGGTGAGGTCCGGGGGGATGGCCAGCGTGGTCTCCACGTCCGCGACAGTCGCACCGGCAAGGGCGGCCTCGGCGGCGGTTTCCCCGGCAAGAGTGGCCAGTGCGGCCCGCTCCTCCCGGGTTTCCTGATGGCGCCATCGTGGCACTGGGATCCCGCCCTGATATCCGAGTGGTTCTTCCGCTAGCCCCGCTCACACGAAACCGATCACCAGACTGCCGTGACGACTTCACCTGAGCAACCAGACAAGAGGGGTCTAGTGAACAGCGGTCGGTACCACTCCAGGGTCGGGCTAGGACGGCGGTGGCAGCACCGGCATCGGAATCCCCGGCAACGGCAAGGGAATAACGGGCGATGGTGAATCGCTCCCAGGCAACGGTCGCGAGGGCTTGGCTCCGGGCTGTCCTGGGGTCGGCAGCACGCCACGAGTGTCGGGGGCACCAGGGAGTCCGGGCCGGCCACGCTGACCCGGCTCAGCGGGAGTCGAGTCAGCGCTCCCCGAAGGTGAACCGAGCAGACCGGGAGACATGGCGTCGGGTGGACTTGCCGCGGGTGCGCCGGAGGGGTCCGGCAGTGGCACGGCCGAAGAGGTGCCATCTACCGGAATCCGAGTGCAGGCGTCCCTCGCCGGTAGCAATCCCAGATCGTCGCGGGTGCCGGAGGTGACCGTGGTGCAATCAGAGCGGTGATCCAGGGCTGAGGTTCTCGCGACGACCCGGTCCAGCAGCCCGAGGGTGCTGTCCAGCCGTGCAGTGGCAGGCAGGGGTAGCGCGGTATGGACCGCCTGTAGGCGGGTTTCCTGCTGCTCGGCCCAGCTGCGCAGCCCGGAAAGCATGTTGGACTGGCCGTGGGCGGCCAGCGCGGTGAGCAGCCTGGCGCCTGCAGTGGTGTCAGCGTCGAAGTCATCGAGGACTCGGACGAACTTTTCCTGACCAGCCGACCAATTGCCAGCGGCATCAGTGTGTTCCGCCATCATCTCGATCTCGCTCACCCGCGCACTGGCGAACTCGAGATGCTTGAGTGCCTTGGGCTGGTCACCGAAGGTCAACCCGAGCTCGGCGGATTCGGCGCTGCGCTTAAAGGTGTACAATGCGTCACCGGGCAGCGCATCGCGGGACAGCAGGACGCTCATCCCGGACAGCGACATCAGCAGGCACAACGCCGCAGCTGCCGCCACTACCAGCCGTCCCCGGGTCTCATCGGGAATCCAATGACGATTCCGGGACGCTCGCCGAGGACTGGACAGCGGCAGGACGGGGCTGGTGCCGTCGTGCACGACGGAGGGGAACTCCGCCATGACGCGCTGACGCATCCGCTCTCGCTCCGCGGGATCCGGCCCGATCGTCGCCTCGACCTGCGCTCCGACCTGGCGCAACGCTGCGACGGCGGCCAGCTCGCGGTGAAAGCTGTGGTCGGAGACTTCGCGCATGTCGCTGTCTACAGCTCGGGCGAAGCGTTCCTGCTCCTGCCCATCACTGGCCCGACCTCCGGATCCGCGCGTTGTCCTCACCACCTTCGGGCGCCTCTGCCATGTCGTTCGGAGCAACGAGTGGCGATCGGTGTGGTTACGGCGGGCACCACTGTGATAACCATCTCTGGGATAATCATCGCAGCCCCTCGGGTAAAAGCTGTGCCAGCCGGCGCACCGCGCGGTGTTGCAGCGCCTTGACCGCACCCTCGTTGCGTCCCATCACGGCTGCGGTCTCAGAGACCGACAGGCCCTGCATGAAGCGCAGCATGATGCACTCCTGCTGATCGTGGCCCAGCTGAGCGACGCAGCGCATGAGTTCGGCGGCGGTGGCCTCCTCCACGACCTCATGCTCGGGGCCGCGGTCATCCGCGCTGGAGTCAAGGATGTCGGCGGTGGTCATCTCCAGCCGGTATCGGCTGGATTTGACGTGGTCGAGCACCAGGTTACGCGCGATGGTGACGAACCAGGCGCCGACGTCGCGGCCTTGGTAGCTCACTGAGGAGATCCTGCGTAGCGCGCGTAGGAAGGTTTCACTGGTGAGGTCTTCAGCGAGCGGGCGATCGCTCACGCGGAACAGGACGAAACGGAAGACCACATCGACATACCGATCGTAGAGCTGGCCGAAGGCATCCTGATCACCCTGCTGGGCCGCTGCGACGAGTTCCCACGCGGCGATGTCGACCTCCGGGCCGGGGGGGTCGGCAGCGCCGGTACCCACAGGGACGCCACCCCCATGGGTGTCGCCAACAGGGACGGCACCCATGGGGACGTTGCCCGGATCCGTGGTGTGCGGATCCGTGGTGTGCGGATCCGGGATCGGCCCGGTGTCGGGGCGGGAGACGGACTTCACGCGATCAGACGTCCCGCTCGACACGGTCGATGACCGGATGGCTGAACCGGCGCATGCATGCTGCGGGACCGTCCGCACGACGGACGCGCCGTCGCAGACCGGCCCCGTGGTTGCGGGGTCCACCTCGGTTGCGGCATGAGCCACTCCCTCGCTCGCATCGTGCCGACCGTTCGCGCCAACGGTCGGCTAGCGCGGGCGGAAGCATACGACGCCGACACGTTACGCGGTGCACATCCCAGGCTCCGGACGGTCAGTACCTGGTAGATGAGGTTCCTGGTAGATGACGTTCCCGGTAGCTGACGTCGGCGGCGCGTGCCAGACTCTGCCGAGAGCCGGGCGGTCGATATAGTCGCCAGCAGGTTCGGCCGGATGACTCGAGACCGTGCGACCTCGCCGCCAGGAGGCTCGGTGTCCCCCTCCGCTTCCGCACCATCGTCTGGGCCATCGGAGGTGCTGGCCACCGGCCGCAACGTCGCCGACCTCGTGTCGGAGGCCGCCCAACGAGGTCCTACCTACCCGGCCTTGATCGAGCCGGTCGCCGGTGACGAGCTGAGCTGGGGGCAGCTGGAAACCGCGGTGGACGCTGAGGCCGCCCGGCTGATCGGGTGTGGGCTGGCGCCGGGGCAACGAGTCGCGCTGCGGATGCCGACCTCTTCGGCCTTCTGTGTGTCGCTGTTCGGGGTGTTGCGCGCGGGTGGCGTGGCGGTTCCGGTCGGTTCCGGCTTCCCGGCCCGGGAGCTGGATCGGGTACTGGACAGTGCCGGGGCCGGCCTGCTGGTCGCTGCCAGAGACGACGTGACCGCGGACGAAGCGGCCAGCCGGATCGGTGCCACCCGGCTCGATCCGCCCGCGATCCCCGGGACCGGTCCAGCGAACGGCCCATCGAACGGCCCAGTGATTGCGCCATGGCCGCCGACCGGTGGCGAGGATCTCGCGGTGCTGGCGTTCACCTCGGGCACGTCGGGTAGCCCGCGCGGGGTGATGCTGTCACACCGCGCGCTACTGGCGAACCTGGCGCAGTACGCAGCGCTGCGGATCGCCCCGATGACCGCTGCGGATCGGGTGCTGCTGGCCCTGCCGCTGTTTCATGCCTATGGGCTGGGCCCGGGTCTGCTGCAGGTCGCGAACACCGGCGCCACGGCGGTCCTGCTCGAACGGTTCGACGCCGAGGAGGCGCTGGACGTGGCGTACCGGTACCGGGTGACCACGGTGGTCGGGGTCCCGTCGATGTACCGGGCGTGGCTGCTGTTGGAACCGGACCGGCTGGCGGAGGGCCTGCGCACGGTGCGGTTGTTCGTCTCCGGTGGCGCGCCGCTGGAGCCTCCGGTGCTCGCCGGGATGCGCCACGTGACCGGGTTGGACGTGTTCGAGGGCTACGGTCTCACCGAGACCGGTCCGGTGTTGACGTCTGCGCTGGCCGGCGGGTCGGCCAAGCCGGGGTCGGTGGGTAGGCCCTTGCCCGGCGTGCCATCCCGCGGCGTGGGCCCGGTAGAACTGCGACTAGTGGACTCCGGCGGCAGGTCACTGCCGGGCGATGGGGCCGAATCGGACTCCGAATCGGACCCCGAATGGGATAATCAGGACACCGGTGTGGTCGCCGTCCGCGGTCCGAACCTGTTCTCCGGCTACTGGCCTGACGGCGCAGGCGGGCCGGCGGAACTGCCTGGGCTCGGTCCGGGTTGGTTCCGCACCGGTGACGTCGGCTATCTGGACGCCGACGGCGATCTGCACCTGGTGGACCGCGCTGATGACCTGATCATCGTCAGCGGATTCAACGTCTACCCCCGTGAGGTGGAGGACGTGCTGGTCGAGCACCCCGGTGTCCGGGCGGCGGCCGTGGTCGGAGTGCCGCATCCGCGCAGCGG
>JBOHFU010000095.1:0-9757 GCA_050699675.1 Pseudonocardiaceae bacterium | reverse complement strand
TTGCGGCGATCGAGCGTCGGTCACGGTTCAGCCAGCCTTCGTCGCGCGGGGATTACATCGGGATCGAGGTCGGCGCCGACGCGGCCTCCGCAGTCAGCCTCGACGATTTCATGATCTTCGACAATGCCCGCAGTCGCGCGCAAGAGTTCTTCGGGCAGCTGTTCTACAACCACGCAAGCACACGACTGTCCGAAATGATCGCCCAGCCGCCGCCGGACGTGGACAGTTTCATCGAGGCCACCTTTTGCCGCAACACCTTCCCGGAGCTGGTGCGCGCGGCGGAGGGCGCGCCGAGGGACGCGATCAATATCGCGGCGCTGGCCGCGCAGCACGCCCACGCAGAGCCGATCGGTCTGCTGGACGTGCGCCGGGCGGCACGGGACTGGTACCTGCGCGACAAGCAGACCGCAATCAACGCCAACGAGCCGGCCCGCCAGATGTTGCGCCGGCTGATCGACGAGGTGGTGGGCCGGCGCCACTCGCGCACCTTCCTGCTCGACCAACTGGTCAGCGCGCGGCACGAGACGATCGACGAGCTTTACGACGCGCGCCTGCTGCACGTGCTTCGACACGGCATCGTGGACCGGAAGAATCCGGGCACCCTCTACGACGGGTTCGCGATCGACTACGGCTGCCATGTCGGTCTGCTCTTGGACTGCGACCCGAACTCCAGACCCCGCGACCGTGGCGAGTGGCTGGACTCACCGAAGGGCGTCCCGCCGGACGAATTCAGCCTCACCAAAGAAGCCATCCAGCTGGCCAAGCTCGAATGATGCCATGCGACTGTTAGCTCGGCGACGCGCGCCTACGTAGAGTGAGATCAGGGTCGCCGAGCGTTACTATCGCCACCGTGAGGATCTCTGTCTGGGGACAAGGGCGGCACCGGTGACGAGAGTCGCGCGCTCGGTGTCGCTCTGCTCCGTCGCGTTGCTCGGGCTGGTGTTGCCTGTCGCCGGTTTCGCGTCCGCCGGCCAGGACAGCGCGCAGCCGCAGGCTGGCTGCACCCACACGATCACCCGAGCCGGCGACGTGCATGCGGCGCTGGGGGCTGCCTCACCGGGAGACACGCTCTGTTTCGCCGGATCTGATCTCGCCAATGCGGACCTGACGATGACCAGATCGGGCACCGCCGACGCGCCGATCCGTCTGGTCTCGGGCGGGCACACCACCGTCCACCAGGTCCATATCATCGCCGACCATGTCCTCATCCAGGGCTTCACGATCGTCGGCGGTGGCGAGTTGCTGCTGGCCGGGACCGGGATCACGGCGCAAAAGAACACGATTCGCGACACCCAGCGGGGTGGGATCGTCTGCGCTACGTGCATCGACTCCACCATCGAGTCCAACACCGTGCAGCATGTCGCCGCCATCGGCATCTCCGTCAGCGGGCAGCGGGTCACCGTGCGCCGAAACCTGGTGACCGGGACGGTCGCCGGTGACGGTGGCGACGCCGATGGCGTGCGCTTTTTCGGCAACGGTCACCGGATCATCAGCAACACGATCCGGGATATCTCCGCCAGCGGCTATCCGAGGCCCCCGCGCTCCGCCTGCTTCCAGACGTTCGACACCGGCCGCCCAGCCACCTTCGACATCGAGATCGTGGGCAACGCCTGCAGCAACGTCGATGAGCACTGCCTGATCGCCACCGGTGACGAGGGTGGCAACGGGGACGCCCCGGCCGGCTCCCGGTCGATCACGTTCACCGGCAACACCTGCGCGGTCAACGGTGATCAGGCCGTGAACCTAGGCCGCTGGCCCAATGTCGACCTGCGCAAGAACAGGCTCTCCGGCCCGAACTTGAAGCGCGGGATATTGATCAGCCACGGCTCGACCGGCTGCACCGTGCGAAACAACACCGTGCGAAACAACACCACAGCCGGCGACGTCCCCACCGTAGAGATTGACGACGCCTCCCGCCCAGGCTTCCGAGACCAGGACAAAAGTCCCTTTTGACCTGGACGGGATTAAACGCGCGGAGTGGTCGCATCCCTTTCCTGGCTCGTACTCGTAAGACTCTTTCACTGACCAGGAGCAAAGATTAGACAGTATCCTCATAGAGGTGTCGAGCGCCCCGCCAGGGAGTCGGCTAGATCTCGTGCACCGTACCGGAGCGGCGGTGCTCGGTGTCGGTTTGTGCGCGTTCGGGATACTCGGTGTCGCCAACCGGCTGGAGTTCCTCGCGGTCCAGGGGAAGGTCCTGCTCGGCCTGTCCTCGAACGGCCTGCTGTCGGCGATCTCGCTGATCGTCGGCGGGGTCCTCATCGCCGCTGCGTTGCGTGGTGGCCGGAGCTCCTCGACGATCACGGTGGTCATCGGTGTCCTCTTCCTGCTCTCCGGCCTGCTCAACCTTGCGGTGCTGGACACTGACTTCAACCTGCTGGCCTTCCGGCTGCCGAATGTGATCTTCAGCTTCATCGCCGGGATGCTGCTGCTCTTCCTCGGCGCTTACGGTCGCTTCAGTGGCGGCTTGACGGCGGACAATCCCTACTACCGGCAACGGCATCGCGACGATTCAAGGGCCGGGGACGGCCACCGCGACGAGGAGACCGAACGTTGGGTGGCTGCGGAGGTGGCGGTCGCCGAGGGCCACGCCACACCGGAGCAGGAGCAACAGGTGCGCGCGGACGCGCAGCGCCGCGCCAACGAGGCCCGCCGCCGCGCCTGGGAGGCATACGAAAGTCGCCGCGTCCGCGACGGCGGCTCGTGAGTTCGTGGGATGATCGCGCCTCGTCGAGCGCGCGGCCGGAAGAGTCGGCGCTGATGTGGGGAACCCCAGTGGACGCAGACGGCATTGTGCAGGCGACCTTCCACCTGCCGGTCGGCATGGCGACGTTCATGCTGTCCGATGTTGAGATGTCGACGCGTGTGCGGGAGTGTGCACCCGAGGCGGTGGATGCGGCTGTCGCCCGTCACGACGGACTGCTCGACGAGGCGATATCACGGCACGGCGGTATGCGGCAGCTGGAACAGGGCGAGGACGACGGCATCGTGGCGGCGTTCACCCGGGCCTCGGGTGCGGTGGCCGCCGCGCTCGACGCCCAGCGTGCCTTTCACTCCGAGGGCTGGCCCGAAGGGGTGTCGCTGAGGCTGCGCATCGCCCTGCACACCGCGGAATCTCAGCGGCGCGGCGAGGGGAATTACTTCGGTTGGACGGTCAACCGATGTGCCCAGTTGCGCGCGATCGCGCACGGTGGGCAGGTCGTGTTGTCCCGAGCGACGCGCGATCTGGTCATGGATCGGCTTCCCGAGCGTGCCGAGCTTGCCGATCTGGGCGTCCACCGGCTGCGTGACCTCGGGCGGCCCGAGCACGTCTTCGGACTGGTGCACCCGGATCTGCCGGCGGAGTTTCCGCCGCTGCGCTCGCTGGACACAATGCCCAACAATCTGCCCGGTGAGCTGACCAGTTTCGTCGGTCGGCGCGCCGAGCTGACCCAGATTGGTGATCCGCTGCAGCGCGCGCGGCTACTCACGCTGACCGGTTCAGGTGGATGCGGCAAGACCCGCCTAGCGTTGCAGGCAGCGGCTGATGCGATGGACCGCCACTCCGACGGGGTGTGGTGGGTCGAGCTCGCGCGCCTGGAGGACTCCACATTGTTGCCAGCTGTGGTGATCCGTGCTCTGGGGTTGCGCGAAGTGCCAGGTAGGGCATTGCCGGACACTCTCGTCGAGCACCTGCGCACCCGCCGGGTGCTGGTCGTCCTGGACAATTGCGAGCATTTACTGGCCGCTTGCGCGGAGTTCGCGGATGCCCTGCTGCGCGGGTGCCCCTCGCTGACGATCCTGGCGACGAGCCGGGCGCCGCTGGGTGTGCCCGGGGAGGTCACCTGGCGGGTGCCGTCGATGTCGCTGCCCGCCGAGCCGGCGCGTGAACCGATCGAGGCGCTGCGGTTGTCCGACGCGGTGTCCCTGTTCATCGACCGCGCTGTGCAGGTTCGCCCCGACTTCGCGATCACCGCCGCCAACGCGCCGGCGGTGGCGCAGATCTGCCACGATCTTGATGGCATCCCGCTGGCCATCGAGCTGGCCGCGGCGCGGGTGCGGATGCTGGCGCCAGCGCAGATCGCCCGCGCCCTCAGCGACCGCTTCCACCTGCTCACCGGCGGCGCCCGCACGGTACTGCCGCGCCACCAAACCCTGGAGGCCTCGATCGGCTGGAGCCACGAGCTGCTGCGCGCCGGTGAGCGCGCGCTGTTGCGACGGCTGTCGGTGTTCGCCGGGGGCTGGACCTTGGACGCGGCTGAGCAGGTGTGCCCGGGGGAGGGGATCGACCGCTACGACGTGCTGGACCTGTTGACCGGCCTGGTCGACAAGTCCCTGGTCAGCACCGACGAGCGGGGCTCCCAGACGCGCTACCGCCTGCTGGAGACCGTCCGCCAGTACGCCACCGCACGGTTGGCCGACGCCGGTGAGCTCGACACGGTGCGCGACCGCCACCTGACCTACCACCTCGGGCTGGTCGAGGCTGCTGAGCCACAGGTGCTCGGCGCTGGGCAAGACGACCCCGTGCTGCCCACTTTGGCCATCGAGTTGCCGAATCTGCGCGCAGCCCTGGAACGGGCGACGGCGACCGACCCGGACGCTGCGCTGCGGCTGGTGACTGCGCTGACCCTGTTCTGGTTGTTCACCGGCCGTTACCGCGAAGGTGACATCGCGTACGCCCGCGCGCTGGACGCCGCAGGCGAGCAGCCGACGCCGCTGCGCGGGCGGGCGCTGGCCGGCCGCGGGAAACTCGCGGTGTTCGGCGGCGCCTACGAGGCAGCCTACGGGTGGGCGCAGGCGGCGCTGGAGGTCGGCGAGGCCTGCGGCGACTTATGGACGCTGGGGCGAGCCTTGGACACCCTGGGGGGGATGATCAGCCACAGCGATCCGGCTAGCGCACGGCCGTTACTGGAGCGCAGCCTGCAGTTGGCCACTCAAGCCGGCGACGACTGGTGCCGGACCGCTACTGCGCAGACCCTCGCAATTGCCTGGACGTTCCAGGACGAGTTCGACAGTGCACGCCCGATGCTCGATGAGGCGTATGTGACCGCAACGCGGCTGAATTACCGAAGGGGGTTCGCGTGGCACTGGATCTGCCTGGGCTGGGAAGCGATCTTTCGGGGACGGCTCAACGAGGCCCGCACGTTGCTCGCGCGTTCCGTCGCCGCCAGCGACGAGGTCGGTGACCCGGGCACGAACGGTTTCGCCAGCGGATTCATGGCCTACGCGCAGCTTGCGTGCGGTGACACGGAACTCGCGTATCCGCTCGCCGGCCAGACGCTCGAGCGTGTGCTGGAGACCGGCGCGGGCCTGCCCTTGGGCATAGCCCACCA
Organism: Pseudonocardiaceae bacterium; assembly: GCA_050699675.1. Taxonomy (GTDB): domain Bacteria; phylum Actinomycetota; class Actinomycetes; order Mycobacteriales; family Pseudonocardiaceae. Next base: position 4,445 of record JBOHFU010000095.1, on the reverse strand, counting down.
GATGCTGGGCAGAACCGAGATAGCCTTGGGTAAGCTCCCCGCGGCACGCGGGCACCTCGAGACCGCCGTCGAAGTCGAGCGCCTGTCGGGAGCTGTCTTCCTGCTCGTCTGGCACCTCGCCGCCCTGGGCACGCTGGAGCGGGTCGACGGGAACGTGATTGCGGCTGGCCGCTGCGCCGAGGAGGCGCTGGCGGCGGCCCAGCGGCTGGGTAGCGGATTTATGCAGGCCCACGCCGAACGCCTGCTCGGCCGTCTCGCGCTGGCCGCCGGTGAGACCACCGAGGCCGAACGGTACGTCCACGACGCGCTCGACCGTCTGGTGGCGAAGGGCTTTGCGCTCGACATCCCGGAGTGCCTCGATGTGCTGGCCGCCGCTGCCGCCGCACAGGAGAGCTTCCAGGAGGCCGCGCGGCTGCTGGGCGCCGCGGCGGCCGGCCGCGAACGGCTCGGCATCGTCCGCTTCCCCGCCGAGCCGCAGTTCTGGGCCTCCGTCGAGCACACCACCCGAGAGGCGCTCGGAGACGACCTCTACGACACTGCGTTCGCCATGGGCGCCGCACTGGGAACCGACGAGGCGGTTGCCTATGTCCGCCGGGCCCGGGGCGAACGAAAGCGCCCATCACACGGCTGGGACAGCCTGACCCCGACCGAGCTTCAGGTCGTACGCCACATCGCCGCTGGCCTCACCAACCGCCAGATCGGCGAGCAGATGTTCATCTCCGCCGGAACCGTGAAAGTTCACCTCTCCCACATCTTCGCCAAACTGGACATTCCCGCACGCTCCCAGCTGGCCGCCGAAGCCACCCGGCACAGACTCGACTCGCGCCCCGCAACCGACGACACGCTATGACCTCCGCCGTAGGCATCGGCCCTTAGAAACTGGACGGGTTGCTCAGGAAGCGCATGGCCGTGATGCTGGGCAGGAAGAAGTACTCACCGCCACACACCGTGACGAACCGTGGGAGGCTCGTGAAGCGCCGCGGGCCGGTGCGCCGTTGCCACGTGAAGTCCCGGCCGTCTGGTCCCGTGATCGGGTCTGGCTCGTTGCTGAGCCCGTCGAACTGCCCCCGGTTCGACCACTTGCGCTGCACGAACTCGAACTGGCGTTCGATGCTGGCGTTGAGGAACAACCCCACCAGGCCACGCTTGCCGTCGTCCGGTGCGCCCTCCGGCAGCTCGTCGCCGTAGGCCAGGCCGCGGCGGAGCAGCAACCGGCGACGGCTGGAGCCGGTTTCGTCGCGCGGCTGCATGCGCCGGACGTGAGCGCCCCGGGGGCAGGCGAATCCCAGCGGATCCTCGTTGTAGCGGAACCGGTTGTTGCGGTCCGGGTCGGCGGCCAGGGCCGGATCGTCGGCGTCCGTGGCGAGGGCGACCGGCGCGCCGCTGGGCCATCGTCCCATCAGCTTGGCCGCCAGGAGGTCACCGTCGTCCTTGTTCTGCACGTAGTCGCGAAACACGGCGACGTGTTGCTGCAGCTTGCGGTAGACCCCATAGCTGCCGTTTCGCCCGAGGGGTTCCGGCGAGGGCATCGGCCGGTTGCCCAGTTCGTCGGGGTACCCGAGCACGAATTCGCCCGGCGCGACCGCCAGCCGGTCCGCGTGCTCGGAGTCCTCAAGGCCGCTGCCCCTGATCGTCGGTTGGGAGATCCCGTCCCGGAAGCCGAAATGCTCCCGGTCCGACGAGTGATCGGGCCCGAGCGCCGCCGCCGGCTGGTAACCCACTCGTTCGAGCCCGCAGGCGACGCTGGCCTGCTCGAAGGCGGCCACTCTGTCTTTGACCTCCTCTTTCTCCCGCGCCGAGACAAGCAGCACCGCGTGCACGCCGCTGCTCGCGAACGGCGGACTGGCGTCCCAGTGCTCGGGCAAGTCCACACCGACGTCACCCAGGCGGGAGGCGGCACGCGCCGCCATACCCTGACGGAAGTCCTCGGGGAAGCTGACGAGGAAAGGCGCCGGCAGCCCCAGCGCCTCCAGCCCGACGTAGGTCAGCCCGACGTTTGCGCACCACGTCGGTTTGTCGTCCCATTCCGCTGCGGTCGTGACGGGGTCGACCATGTTGCCCAGCCACGACCGCGCGAGATCAGCGCCGGTGAAACGGTAGAACACATAGGCGGCCAGGGGCATCCGATAACCCCGGATCACCAGCCCTTGAATGTCCTCTCGCTCCAGAGACTCCGGCTCGTCGGTCATGACGGCTTACTCGTTGAGCACGGCGAGTACGTTGTTCAGGGCATCCTTGAGCTTCAGCCCGGCCTTCACCTGCCGGACGGTTGCCATGGGGTAGGCGCGGTAGTAGATGTCCTCGGGGATCTGGTGTGCGCGCACGTAAGCCTTGAAGGCGTCGACGTCCAGCGAGCCCCGTTCCGGCCATCCCACGCAGTTGGAGTAGATCGCGTCGAACGACGTGGCCGCCTGTGCTGCGAAGTCCTCAATGTAGTCATCCCAGGGCCCGTCGAAGTTGCTGGTGAATAGCAGCTGCCCGCCGTCCTGGTCATCGGGCACCACGACCCACCTGGCGAAGTGGACGGTACCGATCTCCTCCAGAGGGCTCGGTTCACCCGAGGCGATCCGCTCGCGCAACGTGACCAGCACCTGCTGCAGCTGCGCGCGGCGGCCCGGGATGATAGGTGTCAGTGCAGTGAGCGGTTGCGAGCCCTGGGGCGAGGCTATGCCGACGGACGCGGCCGGTTCGGCGGTGACGCTCATGACATGCTCCTTGTGAGTTCGGTGCGTGACCGTTCATACAGATGAGTGCGTCCACGGGGTCGGTGATACAACTCCAACGCCTTTCAACTGAAACCCACGCGCAGGCTTACCGCGTAAATGCCCTGTTCGTCCATCTCCAGCCCGCTCAGCCGTTGCAGCTGACCGAGTCGCAACAGGGCCCGCAGCGACTCGCGCATCGTGATCTCCGAGGCGTAGCGACCCAGGCACACGTGCCGTCCGTAGCCGTGTTGCAGGTATGTCTGGCTCTGTGGCGCCTCGCGCGCGCGATCCCCGTTGGACAGGTATCCGGTGAGACGCTCATCGCGAGCGATGTCGAATGCCAGCGGCTGCGGCACCGCCTCTGCGTCGCGCATCGCGGCGGCAAACGCCACGAACACGGGTGTGCCCTTGTGAATGGGGACGCCGCCCAGCGTGGTGTTGTCCTGCGCGCACAGCCGCAGTAACACTTCTCCTTGGGGTTGCAGGCGCAGGGCCTCCAAGGCGTATTTGCGCAACGCCTCCAGGCTCTCGGCGTAGCTGGGTTCCTCTTCGTCGATGCCAGCCAGTTGGGTCGCGTGGTCGTAGCTGGAGCCGTTACGCGCCTCGTACTCGCCGTCCTTCAGGCGCAGGATTGAGTCGACGATCCGGGCAGTCGCCTCCTGCGGGTTGACGACGGCGCCGGTCAACGTTGCGCAGACGTTGGAACGGATCATCGAGTCGGACAGGCGCCGCGCGAGTTCCCCCTCCGGCAGTGGCGAGCCGAGGAGGGAGGCGAATTCCTGCTCGAGCGCCTGCGCTCCTTCACCGGCGACCTTCGACTGCATGCGTAGCAGGCGCGTCAGCATCGTGTCCGGGACTGTCTCTCCGCGCCGAAGCCGATCCTTGTAGACCTTCAGCAGGGCGTGGACGTACGCGGTGAGGTACTCCGTACCCACGATTCCCCGTTCGCGAAACTCGGTGAACAGGGGATTGTCCTGATTGAAGTTGTTGAAGGTGTTACGGAATGTGTCCTTGATCCAGTTGTAGAGGTCATCCGCGGTCGGTACGAAGCCTTCCTGGATCTTGCTGAATGAGAAGACTCTCACCAGGTCCTCGTCAAGCGGGAAGCGGTCCCCGGCATGCAAGCCCGGTATCGTCGCAGGCTCACTGTCATCCTGATACGGAACCCCCAGATAGTCGCTGGCGATGCGCAGTGGCACGAACTTGGCAAGCGTCGTGACGACGTCGATCTCGCCAGCATCTCCGACGGTACGCGTCCAGCGTTGCGCCTCATTGCGGATCATAGCCGAAAGGGCGCCCTCGTCGTGGCGTGACACCGCCCGCCGGAGGATCACATCGTCGAGGCGATAAAGCTCGTCACGGTCCGTGCTGAGCATGAAGTGCGAGAACGCCTGCGGGTTCTTGGCCTTGTCATCGGTCGCCCGCGCCATCTCCGGCGCGTACAGATCCACGGTGAAAAGGTCGGTGCGTTGCAGACACTCGATGACGTATTCGTGCCGCGCCACCACGGCCGGACCAATGAACGGTTTGAAGATCGGCATCTGCTCCTTCGGCTGGTCCAGCAGCTCCTGGAGCATCACATAGGGTGCCGTGGCAAGCCACTTCGAGATCACTCCCGCAACCGCGGCGCCCCGCGCCTGCCCCGCTGCAGCGAAGGCGGCGGCGGCGACAGCAGCAGCTTGCTTGTCCTTCTCGTACAGCTCGGGGGCATCCACATACTTCGGATCGCCGGAGTCCGGC
>JBOHFU010000094.1:0-9781 GCA_050699675.1 Pseudonocardiaceae bacterium | reverse complement strand
GCCCGGATGACGGCGAGGTCAGCGTCGGGGTGCACCAGGCCAAGCGCGCCGACCGGCGCGGTGAGCACCGGGGCCGGCATCGGCGTGCCCAGCACAGTGGTGGACAGATCCCGCTTGGTGATGCCGCGTAACATTCGGGGCACGATCCGCCATTGTGCGAACGCCTCACGGTTCGCGGCGACGGTCCGCTCGGTGGACGCCCCGCCAGCCACGTAGCTGAACGCCTCAGCCGGCAGCACGCCCCGCGCCGCGGCTTCCAGCCCGTCGGCGGTCATCGGCAGATCCGGCCGCTCCCCGGCAAGACCCCGCAGGTAGATCTCCCGGGCCAGGTCACCGAATTGGGTCACACCAGGCACCCTAGTGATCGCTTCCGCCGCTGGATAGCTGCCAGGTAGCCGTCGGCGTTGCTGTCAGGCACAGCATCGAATCCGGTGCCTAAACTAGAGGAGCGGCCGTACGTGGTCGCTTCGGGTGATGCCGATGACTCCGAGAAGCCCCGTGAATACTGCGTACAGCATTGAGTACCCCAATGCTGTACTGTGCAGCACAGCGGTGACCCCAATCCAGCCCGCAGCTTTGGCGCCGCTATACTACGCGCACTACTGTAGCTCCTGTGATAAAATGGAGCGCATCTAGAAAGTCAGAGGAAGTCGAGAGTACCGATGGTCACGACTGTTACACCACAAGAATTCGATCCACACGCGATTGAAGCGTACTGGACTGAGGTGTGGGAGAAAGAACAGTCCTGGGTTGTGGCCGATGAAATTGATGCGGCGAACTCGGTCTATGTCCTGGAAATGCTTCCATACACTAGCGGTGAACCCCACGTCGGCCACCTCAAGAATTACGCTGTCGGCGACGCGATCGCCCATTTCATGCGGCGGCAGGGTAAACGCGTGCTCCACCCGATGGGCTATGACGCCTTCGGGCTTCCCGCTGAGAACCATGCCATCCGCACCGGCAAGCATCCCCGCGTATCGACCAACGAGTCGATTGCCTCCTTTCGTGAACAGTTCAAGCAGTGGGGCATTTCGATCGACTGGACCCGAGAGATCAGCACCCACGAGCCTAGCTATTACCGTTGGACACAGTGGATCTTCCTGCAACTCTATAAGGCGGGGCTGGCCTATCGGAAGCGGTCGGCGGTTAACTGGTGCCCCAAGGACGCGACGGTCCTGGCCAACGAGCAGGTCGTCGATGGCCGCTGCGAGCGCTGCGGCACCTTGGTTGAGTCCAAAAACCTTGAGCAGTGGTTCTTTAAGATCACCAACTACGCTGACCGGCTGCTGCAGGATCTTGAGGGTCTGGATTGGCCCCCTCACGTCAAGACCATGCAGCGCAACTGGATCGGACGTTCCGAGGGGGCCAGCGTCATCTTCCGCTGCGCCGAAGTTGACTTTGATATCGAGGTTTTCACAACGCGGCCCGACACGCTGTTCGGCGTGACCTTCCTGGCCATCTCGCCAGAGCACCCCGAACTCGATCGCTTGATCGCCGGGACACCAGCGGAGCCGGCGATCCGGGAGTACGCCGACCTAGTTCGTCGCGAAAGCCACGCTGAACGCGGCGGCAATCGCGCCAAGATCAGTATAGTGACCGGCCGACACGCTGTCCATCCGCTGAGTGGCGCCAAGGTACCGATCGTGGTGGCGGACTACGTGCTGATGGAGTACGGCACCGGTGCCGTTATGGGCGTGCCAGCCCACGATGAGCGCGACTTTGAAGCGGCTCAGACGTTGGGTTTTGAGATCCGGCAGGTCGTTCAAGCGGCAGATGGATCGGCCGACGAGCCGCCGTTCGTGGCGAAGGGCGTGGCAACGAACTCTGGCGAGTTCGATGGTCTGACGTCGGCAGAGGCGACGCGACGCATCGTCGCTAAGCTCGCCCAGCAGGATGCGGGCGACTCCTCGACCAGCTACCGCTTGCGTGACTGGTTGCTGTCCCGCCAGCGTTACTGGGGTTGCCCCATCCCGATGGTGTATTGCAAGTCGTGCGGCTTGGTGCCGGTACCCGAAGACCAATTGCCCGTGCTGCTGCCCGAAGTCGAGGACTACGCACCGAAGGGCAAGTCGCCGCTGGCGGCGGCCGTCGACTGGGTCGAAACCCACTGCCCGCAGTGTGATCAGCCGGCTCATCGCGAGACCGACACCATGGACACTTTTGTCGACTCCTCGTGGTACTACATCCGCTACTGCGACCCAAACAACACGAAGGCACCATGGAGCGAGCAGGCCGTCGCCACGTGGATGCCCATCGACCAATATATCGGCGGCATCGAGCACGCCATCTTGCACCTGCTGTACTCCCGCTTCATATGTAAGGCGCTGAGCGATCTCGGTTGCCTGTCGGTGCAGGAGCCATTCCAGCGGCTCTTCACCCAAGGCATGATCACAAAGGACGGCGCCAAGATGTCGAAGTCGAAGGGCAACGTCGTCTCTCCGCGCACCATCATCGACCAGTACGGCGTCGACGCCGCCCGCTGCTACGTGCTGTTTATGGGCCCACCGGAAGCCGGAGGCGACTGGTCCGACGAGGGCGTGGAGGGCGTCTACCGCTTTCTACGGCGGCTGTGGCGCGTGGCCATCGACGTAGCCGGCAGCCAAGGCGCCGTCATCGGCACGATGCTCGATCAAGCGCGTGAGGATGAGCTGCGGCGCGAGGTGCACGCCACCATCAAAAAAGTCACCGAGGATATGTCAGATGGCGGCTTCGCGTTCAACACCGCAATCGCGGCGCTTATGAAACTGAATAACAGCTGCGTCCGAGCCGCTCAGGACGGCATCAGGCGGGAGACCCTTAGCGAGGCCGTGCAAACGATCAGCTCGCTGCTGCTGCCCTTCGCACCGCATGTCGCGAGCGAGGCATACCACCAGTTGACCGGCAAACACGTGTGGAAGCAACCGTGGCCGGTCGCCGATGAGGCTTGGCTGCATCTAGATACGATCGAGTTGGCGCTGCAGATTAATGCTAAGAACCGCGGCAAGCTAGTGGTCGCGTCGGACGCACCAGAAGATGCCATCAAGCGTGCGGCGCTGGACAGCGACATCGTACGCGCGGCTCAAGACAGCGGCACCATCCGCAAGATCATCGTGGTTCCTGGCCGCCTAGTGAACGTGGTCGTCACATGAGCGGCGAGCGAGCGCCGCGAATGCCGGCGCGAGGCCCGTGAGCGGGTCGAACAGATGTTCGGTAACAACGACGCTGGGAATTAGACCGCACCCAGCGACTGCCGGCAGCCGTCCAGCCCGTCCACCCTGAGTGTCCACACCGGACGGATGAGATGCGATGGCTCCAGTATCAGCCGGTTCTCGGTGGCCGCCGTGCCCCGCCTGGCGCAGGTATTCGTGCCATCGGTGCGGTAGCCCAGTTTCTCGCTGACCCGCAGCGAGGCGGGGTTGTCGGTGAACGCCCCGGAGCGCGCGATGGCGGCACCGAGGTGGTCGAAGGCCAGCAGCAACACGGCGGCACGCATCTCGGTGCCGAAACCGCGGCGCTGGTATGCGGCGCCCAGCCAGGAGCCGGTCGAGACCTCCCCGGTGATCGCGAACGCCTTCGCCGACAGGCCCTGGGTGCCGATGACTCGGCCGTCGTGGCGGACCAGGAAATTGACGTTCCAATCCGACGGGGTCAGCCGCGAGCGCGCTCCCCAGTAATACTGCACGGTGCCCCGCACCAGATCGTCGGGCGCCTGATCCGTCCAAGGGAACAGGAACGGCATCTCCTCCGGCGGGTGCACGCCCCGCAGCGCCAGCGCCGCCAACTCGTACAGTCCCTCGTCGTCGTCCGGGCGCAGTGTCAGGTGTGGGGTGTGCAGCACCAGATGCCGTAATGGCCAAGGGTCGGACATACCGCACACGGTGCCACGGGGCACCGACTACCGTCGGCACCGTGCGCGCGATCACGATCACCGAGTACGGCGACCCGACGGTTCTGCGACTCACCGAGCAGCCCGATCCCCGGCCGGACCCGGGTGAAGTACTGATCGACGTCGCCGCGACCTCGGTCAACCGGGCCGACCTGATGCAGCGGCAGGGCCGGTATCCCCCGCCACCGGGGGCCAGCGAGATCCTCGGGCTGGAGTGCGCCGGCAGGGTGGCCGAGCTCGGCGACGGGGTGGCCGGGTTCGCGGTGGGTGACCAGGTGTGCGCGCTGCTGGCCGGTGGGGGCTATGCCGAGCGGGTCGCCGCACCCGCCGGGCAGGTGATGCCGCTGCCACCCGGGGTCGATCTGATCACCGCCGGCGGCGTGCCCGAGGTGGCCTGCACGGTGTGGTCGACGGTGGTGATGCACGCCGGGCTCGCCGCCGGGGAGCTGCTGCTGGTGCACGGCGGGTCGGGGGGCATCGGCACCCACGCCATCCAGGTCGGCAGGGCGCTCGGTGCGCAGGTCGCGACCACGGCGGCGGCGGCTCGGCTGCCTCGCTGCGCGGAGCTGGGCGCCCAGATCCTGATCGACTACCGCGAGCAGGACTTCGCCGAGCAGCTCAACGGCCGCGCCGACGTCATCCTCGACAACATGGGCGCGCGGTACCTCTCGCGCAATGTCGCAGCACTCGCCCCCGACGGCCGGCTGGTGGTGATCGGCCTTCAAGGCGGCACCACCGCGGAGCTGGATCTCGCCGCCGTGCTGCCCAAGCGGGCCAGCGTCGCGGCCATCGGGTTGCGCGGGCGACCAGTGGACGGCCCGCACGGAAAAACCGCCATCTGCGCCGACGTCGTCGCCCGGCTGTGGCCGATGTTCGGCGACGGTCGGGTCGAGCCCGTCGTGCACGCGACTCTCCCGCTGGCGCAGGCTGCCCAGGCACACCGAATACTGGAGGCCGGTGGTGCCGTCGGCAAGGTCCTCCTGACCACCCGAAGCTGAGCAGGTTTATCTGGACACCAGACCGGGTTGCATCTGGGCACAGCAGCACGACATACCGGGTATGGGAGCACGACACGCAGGGGGGGTTGGGGGAGGATGGAGTCATGAGCGAACCGGATGCGCAGCAGGTGATTGTGATCGGGCCGGACGGCCAGCCGGTGGCCGCCGGCACCATCGACGACCAGGGCGCGGGGGACGTCTCCGACATGGTCGAGCAGCCCGCCAAGGTGATGCGGATCGGTAGCATGATCAAGCAATTGCTGGAAGAGGTCCGCGCCGCGCCGCTGGACGACGCCAGCCGCAACCGGCTGCGGGAGATCCACCAATCCTCGATCCGCGAGCTGGAGATGGGCCTGGCCCCAGAGCTGCGCGACGAGCTGGAGCGGCTGTCCCTGCCGTTGCGCGAGGACTCCACCCCCAGCGACGCCGAACTGCGGATTGCGCAGGCCCAGCTGGTCGGCTGGCTGGAGGGCCTGTTCCACGGCATCCAGACCACCCTGTTCGCCCAGCAGATGGCCGCCCGGGTGCAGCTGGAGCAGATGCGCCGCGGCCTACCCGCAGGCACGATCCCCCCCGGGATGCCGCCCAGCGGGCAGCCCGCAGAACCCGGAACCCGAGGCACCGGCCAGTACCTCTAACTCCGCGTGTCGTGCTCTCATGCACGGTGTGTCGCGCTCTCATGCGCACCGCACCGGCAAGATGTCGTGACTACAGGATTTTTATTCCACATCCCCTATCTGTACGAGGTGTCTCATGACCAGAACCTTACACCCCTTCAACTGCATCACCCCCCCGCACATTCTCAAGAACCTCCTCGGGAGCGACGACCTGAACATTCGCGAGGCTGCCTTGAACACTCTGCTGAGCAACGCCCGTTTGGGGGGCGAGCGCACGGTGCGGGCGTCATTCGCAGTCGCCGCTCCCGCCGGCGGCCGGCGCACCATCTTCGATTGCCAGAACCGTACGTTCCTCCCGTCCGCTGTACTGGCCCGATCAGAGGACGGAACAGCGTCCGGCGACAGCTCCGTCAACCAGGCATTCGACGGACTCGGGACCACTCGACAGTTTTACAAAGATATTCATGGGCGTGATTCGATCGATGACCGAGGGATGCGCCTGGAAGGCTACGTACACCGCGGCAGGAACTACAACAACGCGTTTTGGGATGGCCAGGAAATGGTATTCGGCGATGGCGACGGGAAGATCTTCATTGACTTCACCGGATCCCTCGATGTGATCGCCCACGAGTTGACACACGGGGTCACCGAGCACACCGCCGGGCTCGAGTATCACACCCAATCAGGAGCCCTGAACGAACATATTTCGGACGTTTTCGGATCACTGGTCAAGCAGTGGGCGCGTCAGCAATCGGCCGCGGAAGCGGACTGGCTCATCGGCAGCGAGATATTCACCCCGGGAATCGAGGCGGACGCCCTGCGATCGTTGAAGGCTCCGGGACAGGCGTACGACAACAGCACCTTCGGCAAGGACCCGCAACCCGACCACATGAGCAAGTTCGTTCAGTTGCCGGACACCGATGAAGGGGACAACGGCGGTGTGCACATCAATTCCGGCATCCCCAATAAGGCATTCTATCTGGCTGCGGTGAACATCGGCGGCTTTGCCTGGGAGGCCCCCGGGCACATCTGGTACGAGACCCTGAAGGCATCCAGCACGAGAACTCAGTTCCAGGACTTCGCGGACACCACCTACTTCAAGGCCGAGGAATTGTACGGTGCAGGTAGCGCCGAGCAGCAGGCTGTGCTCGCCGCCTGGCGGGAGGTCGGCATTCGGATCAGCGGCGTACCGGCCGCGGCAGCCGCTCGGGTCGGCGGGGACGGTCTGACGGCGCTGACTCGGCAGATCGATACCTTGTCCGCCCAGGTGCAGGCGCTGGCCGAAGACGTTCGGGCCGCCACAGCACGGAAGTGAGTAGCCTCGGTGGATAGGAAAGATGTCCTCGGCAGAGAGGCTCGGGTCAGCTGGACGGTCGTGGGATGAGGGTAACTCTGGCAACGCATGGCGGTCTGGCGGCGGCGATCAACCTCGGCCGCCCGCCGCGGGTGGTCGATGCGCACACCCTGACGGAGCCGGCCGCGGAGGAGTTGGCGCAGCTTGTTGCGGCAGCCAAGGCTGCCGCAACGCCCACCGAAGCGGGTCCCGGACGCGCCCGGGACGAGATGAGTTACACGATCACCGTGGAAGACGGCGGTCAACAAGTTGTTCTCGCCGAATCGGACACCACGATGTCACAGGAGTTCGGCGCGCTGCTGAGCTGGCTCGAAGAACGTTCGTGACGCACCTGATGGACCGGCGTTTCGTGATCGATTCGCAACCCGGACGGGTTCGGGCTGCGACCGGGGGCTGACAGAGTCACTGCGTGGCAGTGACGACGGTGGCGCTGTGACGACGGTGGCATCGGGGACCGATCCTGGGTTCCGTCGCTACCTGGCCGCCCGAGTGATCTCGATGGCCGGGACGTTGATCACTGCCGTGGTGCTGCCGGTGCTGGTGTACCGGCTGACTGGTTCGGCTGCGTGGACTGCGGCGGTGGTCGCCGCCGAAGCGCTGCCGCATCTGTTGCTCGCCCCGTTCGCCGCGCCGATCGTGGCCCGACGTGACGTCCGAAACGTGCTGTTGACGGCAGACCTGGCCAGCGCAGCGCTGCTGGTGAGCATCCCGCTGGCCTGGGGGTTCGGCGGGTTGTCCGGGTGGCAGGTGCTCGCGGTGGCGGGCGTCTTACAGGCCGTGTTCGTCATGCGCGAGGCCGCGGACGCCGGTGCGTTCCCGGTGCCGGTCGACACCACCGCCGGACGCGGGGCGACCGGCTTGGTCGAACTCATGGTGCCGCCGCTGGCCGGGCTGGCGGTCGCGATCGTCGCGCCTGCTCCGTTGCTCATCCTGGACGCAGTGAGTTTCCTGGCTTCCGCGCTGCTGGTCCGGGCGGCGGTGCGCACCTGGTTTGACCGCAAGAGTTCCATCCCAGCCGAACCGACCTCGCTGCCCCGCCACCGGATGCGCTCCGGGCTGCGGTTCTTGCGCGGCAACCCCAGGTCGCGAACGTGGGCGTTGGCCGGGACCCTGCACGCCGCGGCGGGCGGCGCCTACCTGGCGATGCTGCTGCCGTGGGCCGACCAGCACCTCGGCGTGCCGCCCTCGGGTGACGCGCGGCTGGCATTGCTGATCAGTTGCTGGGGCCTCGGTGCGATGATCGCCTGCGCGCTGTACCCGGCGCTGACCCGGCGGGCCGGCCCGGTCCGGTTGGCCAGAGAGGGGCTGCTGGTGGCGCTGGCCAGCGGGCTCGGCGCGCTGGCGTCCGGTCATTGGCTGCCCGCGGTGGTGGCTGGACTGCTGTGGGGCGCTGCGCACACGGTGGCCAGCAAGGCCGCCATGAACGCAGTGGAGACGCCGGGCCGAGCCGTCGCTCGGCTGCTCTGGCGGGGAGCGGGGCCCCTGACGGGCGCGGCGCTGGCCGCGGGGGTCGCGATGCTGGGCACGCCTCGCGCAGGGCTGGCCGTCGGCATCGGCGTGCTCGCCCTCGCCGAACTCACCGCCCGGCGCGGTGACGATCCCGACCGGGGTCCCAGCTCGGAGTACCACGGCATTCTTACGGCGGGTCGACGCCGGGTGGCGGGTCCCCGGGGGGGTCGTTCAGCGCGATGCGCAACGCTCCAAAAAGATCTATCTCGCGGCACAGCCGCAGGGAGCCATCCTCCGGAGGCCGGGTCCAGGTGATCGGCCCGCGCGGGGTCACGGTGGGGGGCAGCAACAGGACGCCGGTGACCCGGTGCACCTGATGCGGCCAGGGCAGTGGCACCCCGTAGCGTTCGCTGGTGAGCAGGATGTGGTGTTCGGGGGTGTAGGGGTGGGCCAGTACCGGCGGGGCGCACCGTCGCTGGACAAGGATCTCCGTGACCTCGGTGCACAGCGGGACCGGGATCGCCAGGGCCGACACGTCGCGGTGCAGGCTCAGCTTTACCTGATCACGATGCAAGATCACCGGCCAGCCCCATTCCCGGTAATCAACCCCACCGGCCGCGACTCCCGCGCCCGCACTGCCCGGGCTACCCGCGGGTGGCTCACCGGCCGGCGAGGTGCCCAACGCTTGGGTAACGAGACAGACGGTGCACGGCATGCCCTGGCCGGGGGTGACGGTCTCGATGTCGTCGAGCAGCAGGGCAGCGCCGCACAACGCGCCGACCGCACTCGCCGGCCCGTCGGTGGGCAGCGGGACCACGTGCACGGTGCGGGCGGTCTCCTCCGTCACCCCGGGGCGGTAACGGACCAGCACCACCGGCCGGGCTGCCGCCACCGCCGCATCGGCACAAGGTCCACCATGCCCATTGGTGCCGCTCACCGCGCTGTCCCTGTCAGCACCTCGGTGGCTTCCGGATCACCCGCACCGGGTGGCGGCGCAACGTCCACGCCCAGCTCGCTGGCCAGATGGGCCTGCACTCGGTGGGCGGGCTGGCGTAACCAGTAGTGCGCCTGGAGGAAGACCACGCACACCTGGGGCCGGCGCCCCAGCCATCCGGGATACCGGCACGACCGGCACCGGCCCCGCCGATCCACTGGATGAGCAGCCAATAGCGAATCCACTACCGCAACCGCCCCACACACCACCTGGTCACACCCGCCTACCCCGCGCGGGGACTCCACCGTGACCACCAGGAACCTGCGCAACATCTCACGCAGCTGGCCATGCTCGGTCTGATACCTGGTCGGGTTCCTGCGAGTCGCGCTGAGCACTGGCAATGGCATGCCGCGACTGTGGCCTTGCGGGAGGCATCACCGCGCACTCCTATGCACATCTGACTATCGCGGAGCAGGTGCGATTGGCCGATACGACGCGCGGTATACGGTTGAACGCGCCGAGTAATAAGAGAGGGGGATCGCCATGGACTACTCGCGCGCGGTC
>JBOHFU010000093.1:0-9787 GCA_050699675.1 Pseudonocardiaceae bacterium | reverse complement strand
TACCAGGTAGCCGTGGAGGACGGTGAGGTCGTGCTGCGACTCTCAGCACAAGGCAAAGTGGCTGTAACAACAATCCCCTAGCGTCGGGTGCATGGGCGGCTTCGGGGTGTCGCGGATCGGCGTCGAGGAGGAGTTCCACCTCGTCGACCTGCAGACCAGGGCAGCGGCGCCGGCGGTCGATGCCATGCTCGCCCAGTTGGACGGCGACTCGTTCGCGCCGGAGCTGCAGCGCTCCCTGGTCGAGGCCAACACGGTGCCCTGCGAGAGCCTCGACGAGTTGCGCGCCGAACTCTGCCGGCTGCGCCGCCGGTTGGACGAGGTCGCCGATCCCCTCGGGCTGGGCGTGGTGGCAGCCGGCACGGTTCCGCTGGTCGACCTGCTCGGCACGGACATCTCGGCCGGCGCCCGCTACGAGCGGATGCAGCATGAATATCAGCTGCTGGTCCGCGAACAGCACATCTGCGGGGCCCAGGTGCACGTCGACGTGCCCGATCGGGACGTCGCGGTTGCGGTCGTGCAGCACGTGGCGTTGCACCTACCGACCTTCCTCGCGTTATCGGCCAGCTCGCCGTTCTGGCGGGGAATCGACAGCGGTTACGCCAGCTACCGCTGCATGGTCTGGCAGCGCTGGCCGACCGCCGGCCCACCAGGGCCGATGCGTACCGCCGCCGACTACGACGCTGTGGTGGCCGACCTGGTCGCCTCGGGAACGATCAGCGACGCCGGCATGGTCTATTTCGACATCCGCCCGTCGGCGCACCTGCCCACCGTCGAACTGCGGATCTGCGATGCCTGCCCCGCGGTGGACGATGTCGTGCTCATCACCGGTCTGTTCCGGGCCCTGGTGCAGCGGGCCCGCGGGTGGGTCGAGGAGGCCAAACCTTTTCCCCCGACCCGCCACGAGTTGCTGCGGGCGGCAACCTGGCGGGCAGCCCGGTCCGGGCTGGAGGGTGACCTCGTGGACCTTGCCGACCCGTCCGGGCCGACCCTGGTGCCTCCGTCGCTGCTCGTCGAACGGCTGGTCAACGAGTTGCGGCCACAGCTGGAGGCAGCCGGCGACTGGAAACAGGTGCTTGAGCTGTCCCGGCGAGCCCTTGCCGCGGGCAGCTCCGCGGCCCGCCAGCGCCGGATGGCCGGCCGGCGCGGCGAGCTCACCGACGTGGTTGACGGCCTGCTCGCGCAGACCCGCGGCGAGTCGCTGCACCGTGATCCGCCGACCACGGTGCCGACGACGCCAGCCCTGCTCGACGGCTACCACGGTGCCGGCAATCACGGTGCCGGCTACGACGAGGCGGTCGGAGCCGACGGCCGAGTCCTGCCGCACTACGGCTGGATGTTCCGGGCGCTCGACCGGCTGGGAGCCCGCGGCATGACGGCGGCAGTGTCCGCGCTGCGAACCGAGCAGCGGGCGCGGGGTGTGACGTTCCAGGTGGCCGATGACGAGCCGGACCGGTTGTTCCCGCTGGACCTGGTGCCGCGCATCATCACAGCCGAGGACTGGGCGACGCTGACGGCAGGGCTGATCCAGCGGGTGCGCGCGCTGGAGGCATTCCTGCACGACGCCTACGGGCGGCAGGACGCCATCCAGGATGGCGTCCTGCCGGCGTCGGTGGTCACCGGTTCGCCCGGCTGGAGCCGCTTCGGGGCGCTGTGCAGCCAGCGCACGGTGCGAGCCGCCGTCAGCGGGATCGACCTGGTGCGCGACAGCGCCGAAGGCTGGTTCGTACTCGAGGACAACCTGCGGGTGCCCTCTGGCATCGGGTACGCGATGATCAGCCGGCGGCTGGTGCGCAGCGTGTTGCCCGATCTGGAGCCACCCGACGGCGTCGTGCCGTTGGAAGGTGTACCCGAGCTGCTGCGCAAGACGCTGCTGGCCTCGGTTTCACATAGCGACGGTGACGATGGCGACGGGATCGCACTGCTGAGCGCCGGCCCTATCGACGCCGCGTTCTACGAGCATCAGCTGCTGGCAGACCAGATGGCTGTGCCGCTGGTGACCCCCGGGGAGCTCGCGGTCACCCACAGCGGGGTGTACGCGCACGGTCGACGCCTCGGTGTGCTCTACCGGCGGCTCGACGAGCAGACCCTGCTCGACGCGACCGGGGCTGACGGTCGGCCCGTCGGGCCGGCGATCTGCGCGGCCGTGGCCGGCGGCCGGGTCAGCCTGCTCAACGCGTTGGGCAACGGGGTGGCCGACGACAAACGGGTCTACGCCTATGTGCCGGACATGATCACCTATTACCTGGGCGAGAAGGTGCTGCTCGACAACGTGCCCACCTACCCGTGCGCCAACCCGCACCACCTCATCGAGGTGCTCGACCGGCTCGACGAACTGGTGCTCAAGCCGGTGGACGGCTCCGGCGGTCACGGCATCGTGATCGGACCGGAGGCCGACCGGTCCGAGCTGGCGCAGCTCGCCGCCACCGTGGCTGCGCACCCCGAGGACTGGGTGGCCCAGGACCTGATGTCGCTCTCCACCCACCCGACCTTCGCCGGCACCCGGCTGGAGCCGCGGGCGATCGACCTGCGCGCGTTCGTCCTGCTCGGCGAACGGGCCGAGGTGGCACCAGCCGCCCTGACCCGGGTCGCGTCGGGCGGCAGCATGATCGTCAACTCCGCGCGCGGCGGCGGCGCCAAGGACACCTGGATCTTGCATTGAGAGGAGCTTGCTGATGTGCGGCATAGCAGGCGAGATCAGATTTGACGAGACACCGGCCGATATCGACGCGGTGACCGCGATGACCGCCGCTTTGCACCGTCGCGGCCCCGACGGCTGGGGCATCCACGCCGGCGGCGCCACCGCTCTCGGCCACCGCCGGTTGAAGATCATTGACTTGTCGGACCGGGCCGCGCAGCCCATGGTCGATCCCGAACTGGGCCTGTCGGCCGTGTTCAACGGCTGCATCTACAACTACCGCGAGCTGCGGTGCGAGCTGGGCGCTGCCGGTTACCGGTTCTTCTCCGACTCCGACAGTGAGGTGCTGCTCAAGGCGTATCACCGGTGGGGCACCAGCTGCGTCGACCACTTCCTGGGCATGTTCGCCTTCGCCGTGCTCGAGCGCGACAGCGGGCGGCTGGTGCTCGGCCGCGACCGGCTCGGGATCAAACCGCTGTACCTCTCGCAGACTCCTCACCGGCTGCGCTTTGCCTCCACGCTGCCGGCGCTGCTCGCCGGGGGTGAGGTGGACACCGCGATCGATCCAGTGGGGCTGCACCACTACCTGAGCTTCCACTCCGTCGTGCCGGCTCCCCACACCATCCTGGCCGGGGTGCAGAAGCTGCCACCGGCGACGGTGCGCACCGTGCACCCGGATGGCCGTCGGGAGGACTGGGAGTACTGGCAGCCGGTGTTCTCGCGAGGCGGGCGGGGTCCCGGCCTGGCTAACGCGGACTGGCCGGGCGCTGTGCTGGATGCGCTGCGGCTCGCAGTGGAGCGGCGCATGGTCGCCGACGTTCCGGTGGGCGTTCTGCTCTCCGGCGGCATCGACTCCAGCCTGGTGGTGGCGCTGCTGGCCGAGGGCGGTCGGCAGCGGCTGCGCACGTTCAGCGTCGGGTTCGAGGCCGCCGGCGGGGAGTCCGGCGACGAGTTCGTCTACTCCGACCTGGTCGCGGCACACTTCGGCACCGATCACCAGAAGATCATGGTCAAGTCGGACCGGCTGCTCCCGGCGGTGGACGCGGCCATCGACGCAATGAGCGAACCGATGGTCAGCCATGACTGTGTCGCGTTCTACCTGCTCTCCGAGGAGGTTTCCCGCTCGGTGACCGTGGTGCAGTCCGGGCAGGGTGCCGACGAGGTGTTCGCCGGCTACGACTGGTACCCGCCGCTTGCCGGCGTGCCGCGGGACCGGGCCGTGGCGGCCTACGCGGAGGTGTTCGTCGACCGCCCGCACGCTGAGCTGGCCGACCTGCTCGAGCCGGAGTGGCTGGCCGGCTGTGACTTTTTCACCAGGGACCACAGCCGGGCATTCATCGACAGGCACTTCGGTGCTCCCGGCGCCGACACAGCGCTCGATGCCGCGTTGCGCCTGGACACCACGGTCATGCTGATCGACGACCCGGTCAAGAGGGTGGACAACATGACGATGGCGTGGGGGGTGGAGGCCCGGGTGCCGTTCCTGGACCACGAGCTGGTGGAACTCGCCGCTGCCTGCCCAGCCGAGCTGAAGCTCGCCGCGGGCGGAAAGGGGGTGCTCAAGGCGGCCAGTCGTGGTGTGGTTCCGGACCCGATCATCGACCGGCCCAAGGGTTACTTCCCGGTACCGGCGATCCGGCACCTGTCCGGCTCGTTCCTCGACCGGGTGCGCGACGCGGTGACCGATCCGGTGGCCAAGGACCGCGGGCTCTTCCGCCCGGACTGGCTGCAGCGCATGCTGGTAGATCCGAACACCGAGCGGACCACGCTGGGATCCAACGCCTTGTGGCAGGTCGCCCTGTTAGAGATGTGGCTGCAGGAGAGAGGGATCTAGGTGTATGGGGAGGGGGATCCAGGTGAATGCGGCGAGCTCCGAAGAAGAGGCCACCGGCTTTGCGCGGCGCCGGCGCGCCCGGCTCGCCGCCGAGTTGTCCGGCCTCGACTGGCTCGCCGCCGAGACCTGTACCTCACCCGCGCTGTCCCCGGGCGGCAGCACCCTGGCCGTGGTCTCCGACCGCGACGGCACGCCCCGGGTCTGGCTGAGCTCGCTGTCGCAACCCCGCCCGCCGGTGCGGCTGGACACCGGCGAGGACTACGTACGGATGGTCAGCTGGTCGCCCGACGGCGAGTGGCTGTGCCTGAAGACGGCGCCCGGAGGCGGCGAGCGCACCCTGGTCCGTGCGCTGCGCCCGGACGGCTCCGATGCCCGGGTCGTCGCCGGAACTCCGGCCGGGATGGCGTCGATCGGCTGCTGGCAGCCCGGCGGCCACATCGTGGGTCTTGCGGAGAGCAGCGGCACGGACCCGGCCACGCTTGAGGCGTACGTGGTGGACGTGTGCTCCGGCCGCCGCCGTTACCTGGCGAGCGGCCCGGCGGCGACGGTGTGCAGCTTCAGCTACGACGGGCGCTACGCCGTGGTGCGCCTCGGCTCCCGTGGCGCCCGCCGCTTGCTGCTGGTCGACACCCGGACCGGCAGCAGTGCCGAACTGCTCGGTGCTGACGCGACCGTCGCCGATGCCCGCTTCGCTCCCGATGATCGGATGATTTACCTGCACACCGACGCCGACCGCGAGTTCGCCGCGCTACTCGCGCTGCCGAGGGTCGCCGCCGGCTATCCAGCGGCCGCCGAGCTCATCGCAGCGCGCGACGGGGCCGAGCTCGAAAGGTTTGCTCTCGACCCGACCGGCCGCGCGGTCGTCGCGGTGTGGAACGTCGAGGGACGCAGCGAGCTCGAGCTCGTCGATCTGGCTGGGGGGCAGCGTCGTGCGCTGCCGGCGCCACCCGCGGAGGTGGTGACGGGCTGCGCTTTCGCCCGGGACGGCGGGTCACTGGTGCTCGCCGTGGAATCCGCCACCGAGCCGCCGCACGTCCTGCGGTACCCGCTCCCGCCGGCCCAAGCTCCCGGCGTGCGGCTGACTCCGGCGCTGCCACCGTCATGGCCGCCGGACGCGCCGATCCAGCCGGAGTTGCACCGGTGGCAGGCCCGCGACGGCCTCACGCTGAGCGGCTGGCTCTACCGGCCCGCCGGTGCGCTCGGCGCGGTGCCAACACTGGTCTGGTTGCACGGCGGTCCGGAGGCACAGGCGCGTCCCACGTTCAACCCGCTCTACCAGGTGTTGCTGAGCTACGGCGTCGCGGTGTTCGCGCCGAACGTGCGTGGCTCGTCAGGCTACGGGCGAGCTTTCGTGGACGCCGACGTCGGCCCCCGCCGGTTCGCCGCCATCGATGATGTCGCCGACCTGGTCGGGTATTTGGTGGACGCCGGGCTCGCCGACCCCGCCGCGTTGGGCTGCGCCGGCCGCTCCTACGGCGGGTATCTGACCGTTGCCGCGATGGTGAGCTATCCCGAGCTGTTCCGGGTCGGCGTCAACCTCTGCGGCATTATCGACTTCCAGACGTTCTTCGCCCACACCGAGCCGTGGATCGCGGCGGCGGCGGTGACCAGGTACGGCGACCCGCACCGAGACGCCAAGCTGCTCCGTGAGCTGTCACCGATCCACCGCATCGGGCAGCTGAGCGCCCCGCTGCTGGTGGTGCACGGCGGTCAGGACACCAACGTGCCTGTCATCGAAGCCGAGCAACTCGTCGCCGCGCTACGGGACCGTGGCGCCTCTCCCGGCTATCTGGTGCTGCCCGGCGAGGGGCACGAAATCCTGGGCACCACCAACCGCGCGGTCTTCGTGCGGGAGGTCGTGCACTGGCTGATCAGGCACCTGCTCGACGTCGACGAGCGCAGCGCCTGACGCCCCGGCGGCCACCGAAACTTACTTGCGACTAATGCGTCGATCTCGCAGTCGGATCCAGGCCGACCGACATGCTGCTACTTGGTCGGGGTCGATGCCGAGTGTGTCGATGAGCACGGTTTGGTCAACCAGGTCCAGCGCATCCTCGACACGTCGCTCCCGAATCAGGTCATCAGCCTTGGTCAGGATGGCGGGAGGTACGAGAGCTGGGTCAGGAACGGGAAGTTCCTCGGCTTCAGATGGCTCAAGCTCCAGAATGCCACCACCGTAACTGCGCCCGATCACTTCGCTCAGGGCGAAGGTGGCCGAGTTGTAAGCGGCTGTGGCGAGCGATGCCATGTCGGCCCCGGACCGCACCCGAACCCGATGGACGGTATCGGTGCTAGTGGCACCGGTGAGGTTGGCGCTGAGCCTCGGATGCGTGGAGATCTGGCGTAGCATGAACCCATCGGGTATCCACACCGAGGGCACTTGCCACCAGTTGCGGCGGATCCGGCACTTGTAACCGGTTGGTATGCCGTCCGCCTCACCAGCTGCGACGTACGCGGCCACCTTCTTCATCCGGAGGGCCCGGCCATTGTCGGGGATCACCAGAAGGCGGGTCCGAGCTGTGCTCTGGTCCTGTTCTTCCAGGTCAGCCGTGGTGAACGTGAGTCCCGGGACCTGCTGACTGCGCGAGACCAAGGGGACCGTGACATTGGCGAGACCCCGCTCCCTGGCTTCTTCCGCGGTCATGCAGAAGAAGCCGTTGCGACCAGTCACCACTCCCACGTCCACCTCGGCCCATTGGCGCAGCGGTGAGAGCCTGGCATCGGCCCGCACTGCCCGTAGCACCTCGATAGCTTTAGTATCGAGATAGTATTTGGTCCACTTCTCGGTCTCGTGTAGCCTGGCGCGCACTGATGGCGTCGTCAGGTGCAGACCGCTGAGTTGAGCTGCATCTGACACCTCGACCGTGCGGATGGCTGCCGGGCCCGGCCCCACCTCGGCGAGCAGGAGTACCACCTCTTGTTGGATCCCTGGGAACAAGAGCTGCTGGAACGAGACCACGGTGATATTTGAACAGCTGTCCACTAGGTACGAGCGGAGCGCAGCGGCGTAGCCCACCTGAAGTAGCTCAGCTGGGAGCACCAATCCCACCCTCCCGCCCGGCCGGACCGCCAGCACGGAAGCGACGACGAAGGGAACCCACGCGTTCGTGAGTCGAGTCGGGCGCATTCCCTGGCTCTCCATGAGCGCCAACGCCGGCGCCCGATGGGCCTCTTCCCAGCTTCCGAACCGGATGTAGGGCGGATTGCCCGCCACTCCATCGAAACTGCCGTGACGCATGACTGTGAACCAAGAGAAGAAGTCGGCAGCTGTGACACCTGTCCCGCAGCGACGAGACGCCTTCGTGGCCTCGGCGGGCAGTAGCTCGACGGCAACGACGTCGTCGCCGGCCGCCTCCACCAGCGGGCCAAGGATGGCGCCGTCGCCACAGGCGGGTTCGAGCAGACGGCTCCCCGCCTCGCTGACCCATCGAGCGATGAAACGCGCGACCGGCTGCGGTGTGTAGTAGCCCCCACGCAGCTTGACGCCTGCTGGCGCTTCCTTGATCGCAAATCTTGGCACGGGAGCATCTTCGCGTGGATCCCTGACAGAGTTGGCGCGGCGCGCCGCGACCTCGCCGTCAGACCCTCCTCATAGGGTTGAAGTCGTGCCCTTCCAGCGGCTGACGAAGGAGGAGGCCCGTCAGGAGCTGGCGCGCCTCGTCGAGGCGTACCTGAGGCAGTCAGCCGAGGTTGAGGCGCCGGGCTCGCGGTATACGGAGACCGAGACCCGGGGCGAGTTCATCGACCCCTTCCTGGCCATCTTGGGCTGGGATGTGCACAACAGCTCCGGCCTCTCTCAGGCGGAGCGGGAGGTGGTGATGGAGCGGACCCGGGAGGACGAAGGAACCACCACTGGTCGGCCCGACTACCGTCTGAGGGTTCGGGGCCAGGACAGGATGCCGGTCGAGGCGAAGAAGCCGTCGGTGCGGCTTGCCACGTCTCCGGCTCCGGCGGTGCAGGCTCGTTCGTACGGGTGGTCGCTCTCGCTGCCGGCGAGCGTGCTGACCAACTTTGCGGAGACCGTGATCTTCGACAGCACCATCGCACCAGAAGACGGTGACGGACCGGATGTAGCGGTTATCCCCAGCTGCCGGTTTGTCCACAGCGAGTATCTCACCTGTTTCGACGAGCTCTGGGAGCGGCTTTCATAGAGAGTGTGGCCACCGATCACTTCTACGACGTGTACGCGTACATGGAACACCCTCGTGGCACCTCGCCGTTCGACCAGACGTTCCTCGATCGGTTCCGTCGCTGGCGCCACCAAGTCGCGGAGGACATTGCGACAAGCAATCCGATCCTCCAGGCGCGGGAGGTAGGTCGGCGAACGCAGCGTTTGCTGAACGCCTTGCTGTTCGTGCGGGTGTGCGAGGACCGGAACATCGGTCGGTATGAGGACCTGCTTCGGTCCGCCGAGGCGCACCAGGTCGTCGGTGCGTTCCGGAGAGCCGACCGCGTGTTCAACGCGGGGATGTTCGACGTCCTGGAAAGCACCACGGTCAGCGCAGAAACACTCGCCGCGGTCATTCGGGAGCTCTACTGGCCGAAGAGCAAGTTCGCGTTCGGCGTGCTGCGGCCAGACATCCTCGCCGCCGTGTATGAGCAATACCTCTCCGAGAGGGTTGTGATCGCGGCCGACCGCAGGGTGCGCTTGGTGGAGAAGCCGGAGCTGACTCACGCCGGGGGCGTGGTTCCCACTCCAGAGTGGGTGGTCGGCAAGTTGCTCGACGCGGCACTTGCTGCGCGGCTTACGCCTGACGGCGTGCCCGCTGACCTCTCAGTGCTGGACCCCGCGTGTGGGTCTGGCGTCTTCCTGGTTGCGGCTTTCGAGCGACTCATCGCCGCGGCCGAGGCGGCTGGAGAGCCGGCCACGCTCGAGAGGCGAGCTCGTCTCGTCAAGGACCACTTGTACGGCGTGGACCTTGACAGTGAGGCCGTCGAAGTCACCAGGTTATCCCTGCTCCTCGCAGTGCTCGGTGACGAAGTTGTGGACCCAAATGTCACCCGAAACTTGTTGCCCGACCTGTCCGGCAACATCCACGCCGGAAATACGCTGATCGGCACTGACTTCGACCGGCTAGTGCCGGGCGCTGCAGCAATACCGGAGCGCCGCGCCGCAGTGGCTCCGTTGGACCTGCGGGCCGCCTTCGAGCCGGTCATGGCCAGTGGCGGATTCACTGTGATCGTTGGCAACCCTCCATATACCCGCATTCAGACACTTTCGGCTTACCTTCCCGACCAGCTTGCCTACTTTCAGGAACCGAGATCTGGCTACCGTTCAGCGCAGGCGTACAACTTCGACACCTACATGCTGTTCATCG
>JBOHFU010000092.1:0-9853 GCA_050699675.1 Pseudonocardiaceae bacterium | reverse complement strand
TGCCTCCAGCTTGGCAGCCTTGCCCGGGTCGATGAAGCCGATTTCGTCGGCGAAAATCCGACGGTCCCCGCCGTTCTGAATCCGGATGCCCCACAGATCGTGCCTATCGGAGCGCCGCTCGGCCTTGCGGCCCACTCGCGCGAAGA
This sequence comes from Pseudonocardiaceae bacterium, assembly GCA_050699675.1. Lineage (GTDB taxonomy): Bacteria > Actinomycetota > Actinomycetes > Mycobacteriales > Pseudonocardiaceae. Next base: position 9,707 of record JBOHFU010000092.1, on the reverse strand, counting down.
TGCCGAACCGGGCGAGCAGTGCCTGCACGTCGCGGATCAGCCCCTCGGAGATCATGTCGAGACCTAGCAGCGTCGAGCGCTCCCGCGTGGTGACATAGCCCTCGGCCTGGAACAGGCTGCGTAGGTAGGCCGCGACCACCGGCAGCGGCGCGGTGAGCAGCCGCCCCGGCGCCCGCATCTCTGTTCCGCGCACCCGAAGGTCCCAGGCGTCCACGAAGTCCGTGAGGGCCGTGCCATAGAGGCAGGTCCGCCTGCAGTCCAGAGAAGAGTCCTGCGTCGTCACGCGCCGCTCGTGGCGGTGCACGTGAGGAAATATCTGATCGAGGGAACGGGTCACCCATGCCAGCTCCGCCTCGGTGACGGTCATCGCCTCGATCGTCAGCGAGCGGTTGGTGCCCGTGTACTGCCCGACAAAACAGTCAGCCTGTAGCCAGCCCGCGAGCGCGGCCTCGGCCACTGTTCGGGAATCGATCTCCTGCTCCCCGAACGCCGCGCGTCGGTGCCACTCCAGCTGGTCACCCGCGCGAAGTTCATCGGCCGGAACAAACTTCCCGGTTCTTTCACTGCTGGAGCGCCACACGAGATGGTCCGCCGTGACGTCCAGCATGTGCCCAGCCTTTGTGTGGATCCGCAGGACGTGCTTGACACCGTTGGTCTTGGTCGCGACGATCCGGGTGATGCCGTGGGCGTCGTAGACCTTGGTGTCGACGGAATCCTGCTCAACGAGTTGTCCGATGGGCACCATTCCGGCGGGAGTGCTAACCAGTGCGTCGTACGGTTGACACGCTGAGACCTGTTGCGGGGATGCGGTGCCGACGTTGAACCAGACCGGGGAGTTGAAGCTGAACACCTGGTGCAGCAGCATCCAGGTCAGCTCGTCGGAGAAGATGTCCTTGTCGGTCTCGGTGGCGAAGTACCCGTGCTGCACACCGGCCGCGGTGTAGGTCGTCACCACTCGGTCGATCAACTGGCGCAGGCTCGACTCGCGCTGCTCACTGCCTACCGCGCCGCGGAAATACTTGCTGGTCACGATGTTTATCGCGTTGACGGACCAGAAATCGGGGAACTCCACGCCACGCTGTTCGAAGTTTACCGTGCCGTCCCGCCAGTTGGTCATCACGACGTCCCGGCGCTGCCACGTCACCTCGTCGTAGGGGTGGCGCGCCTCGGTGGTGTAGACCCGCTCCATCCGCAGCGCGCGCTTGGGCTGCGCAGCCGGTGAAGCTCCAGTCCCGACGGTCTCGGTCATACCTCATCCCTCTCTATCACCATGTGCATATTCCCGGCCCGGCTTCCCCGTCCGGAGCGGTCGGGCCCTTCGTGGTGCTGTCGTTGGCTCCGCGGCGCGTGCTTCACGTCATGTCGCCGGCTCCTCGATGTGCTGCTGCCGCTGGTGGGATGGGGCTTCCCGCAGGTTTCGGATCTCCTTCTCGAAGTCCTCGATCGAGGAGAACGACCGATACACGCTGGCGAAGCGCAGGTAGGCCACCTCGTCGAGATCCCGCAGCGGGCCGAGGATGGCCAACCCGACCTCCTGGCTGGGTACCTCGGCGCTGCCCAAGGAGCGGATCGCCTCCTCCACCCGGTGCGCCAGTTGCGCAAGCGCGTCCTCGTCCACCGGTCGCCCCTGACATGCCCTGCGCACTCCGCGGACGACCTTGTCCCGGCTGAACGGTTCAGTGACCCCCGAGCGCTTCACCACCGCGAGCACCGGCTCCTCCACGGTGGTGAACCTGCGACCGCACTCCAGGCACGACCGACGCCTGCGGATCGCCTGCCGATCCTCGACCTCGCGCGAATCGATGACGCGTGAATCGGAGTGCCGGCAGAACGGACAGCGCATGCACCTCACCTTCCTGACGTCATGCTGATGCGGACCGCCTCCTCAAGACGGTCGGCGCTACCAGGCCCAATCTGTGGGAAAACAACATCGCTGTAACTACTATATGTGGTGGTCGGCGATAAGTCGAGCCGCCACGGCGCGCAAGGTCTGCGAGGACCGCGCTGTGACGCTCTCATGGGGTATCCGGGCTGTGCCTACCGGGTCTAGCAAGCGATGAGCGACGTATCTCCGGGTTGCTCACCGCCATCCGTAGGGCACCTGCAACTGCTGACCGGGCTGAACGGCCGAGCCCGCCAGCCCGTTCAGCTGCCTGATCCGTTCCACCACTGTGCGCTGGTCGGACTTCGGTGCTACCCGCTGCGCGACATCCCACACGGTCTCGCCGGCACCTACTCGGATCACCGCGGTCTGTGCCGGAACTCCGGGGCCGGGGGTCTGCCCGATCCACCCCAGACCTCCGACCACGGCTAGCGTCACAGTGGCGGCGGCCGCCAAGCGCACCACCTTGTTCGGCCGTGGTGCCGGAGGCGCCAAACACTCCCGCACCGGAGGAGCGACAGGGGGCACGGGTGTTGGAGGTGTCGGAGGTGTCGGAAGCGACCTGGTGAGCGTCGCCCGGCGCATCGGCCTGGCGCCCGCCGGTCCAACCTCCGCATCGCGTGCTGTGGGCTGGTTGCTCAGCTGTACTGGTGCCGTCATCGAGACTCCCCATCGCCGGGTACCATCGAACGCGAGTTCGATCGAACTGCTGTGCGATGTCTATCACGGCGGTCCGACAGAATCGACGACTACGCGGCGTGTTGCTCGAACAGGTGTTTGATCTCTGGCGGGACACTGGTTAGCGTCAGCTCCCAGAGCGGACCGAGTCGGTCTGTGTTGGTCTGAGGAGGAGCGGTGGGACGACAGCGGAACGACGAACCGGAGATCGCCGGTTCCGGCGCACACACACCGGGCGCGAGCGATGCCGCGCAGGTGCACGTCTTTCCCGACCTCGACGAGAGCACCGGCAGCGCCGGTGCTGACGGCCTCACCCCACGGCAGCGACGGGTCCTTGAGGTGATACGGGACTGGGTGCAGCGGTTCGGCTACCCACCGAGTGTGCGGGAGATCGGCGAGGCGGTGGGGCTTACATCCACCTCGTCGGTCGCGCACCAACTGCGCGCGCTGGAGCGCAAAGGGTACTTACGCCGCGATCCCAACCGACCCCGCGCAGTCGGCATCCGACCCGCGGAAAGCTCGCCCGATACCTCGGATACTTCGGATACCTCCGGGGCCACAAGCGCCCGCCCCACTCCCATCTTCGTGCCCGTTGTCGGCCGGATCGCCGCGGGTGGTCCGGTACTTGCCGAGCAGGCCGTCGAAGACGTCTTCCCGTTGCCGAAGGAGATCGTCGGTGAGGGTTCACTGTTCCTACTGAGGGTGGCGGGTGATTCCATGGTGGAGGCGGCGATCACAGACGGGGACTGGGTGGTTGTCCGCCAGCAGCCCGCCGCCGAGAACGGGGACATCGTCGCTGCCATGATCGACGGGGAGGCCACCGTGAAGACGTTCAAACGCCGTGACGGGCGTATCTGGTTGCTCCCGCACAACCCTGTCTACGAGCCCATCCCAGGGGACGAAGCGACCGTGCTCGGCCGGGTGGTAGCGGTGCTTCGGCGGCTATGAGCCGGGCGACCTGATGTCAGGCCTGCACTAGGTAACCGGCCAACGCGCCGGCGAGATCCGGCCGTACCCGCGCGCGCAACCGGGTGCCATCCTCGGTGTGGGCGGTACCCAGCACTTCGCCCTCGGCGTGCACTCGCGCGACCAGGGCACCTTGGGTCCACGGCAGCAATGCGTCGACTTCGACCTGCGTGCGAGGCAACGCGTCGGCGATCCGCTGGACCAAGCTGGTGATGCCGGCACCCGTGTGCGCAGACACGAACGACGCGTTCGGCAGCAGGTGGCGCAGCCTCGACAGCACGAACTGGTCGGCCTCGTCGATCTTGTTCACGACCAGCAATTCGGGAGGCATCGGCGCCTCGCGCCCCTCGGTGATCGTGGCGAGGACCTCGCGCACCGCTTCCACCTGCAGCTCGGGCATCGGGTCGGCCCCGTCGACCACATGCAGCAGCAGGTCAGCGTCGGCCGTCTCCTCCAACGTGGAGCGAAACGCCTCCACCAACTGATGCGGCAGGTGGCGGACGAAACCTACGGTATCGGTGAGCGTGTAGTCACGCCCTTCTGGCGTGGCTGCCCGGCGGGTGGTGGGGTCCAAGGTGGCGAACAGGGCATCCTGCACCAGCACCCCAGCCCCCGTGAGCACGTTGAGCAGGCTGGACTTGCCCGCGTTGGTGTAGCCGACGATGGCCACGTTGGGCACCTCGTTGGCGCGCCGACGGCACCGCTTGGTGTCGCGGACCATGCGCATCGCGGCGATCTCACGGCGCAGCTTGGCGAGCCGGCGGTGAATGCGCCGCCGGTCGGTCTCCAGCTTGGTCTCGCCAGGCCCGCGGGTGCCCACTCCACCGCTGGCCCCACCTCCAGCGCCACCGGCCTGCCGGGACAGCGACTCACCCCAGCCGCGCAGCCGCGGCAAGAAATAGCTCAGCTGGGCCAGCTCGACCTGCGCCTTGCCCTCCCGGGAGCGGGCGTGCTGGGCGAAGATGTCGAGGATCAGCGCAGTCCGGTCGATGACCTTGACCTTGAGCTTGGCCTCCAGCTGCCGCAGCTGACCGGGAGTGAGTTCGCCATCGCAGATCACTGTGTCGGCGGCAGTGCCGAGGACCCTCTCGCGCAGCTCGAGGACCTTGCCGGAACCGATGTAGGTTGCCGGGTCGGGACGCTCCCGGCGCTGGACGAGACCATCGAGGACCTGCGCCCCGGCAGTCTCGGCGAGTCGGGCCAGCTCGGCCAACGATGCGTCGGCCTGGGCCGCGGAGCCCTCGGTCCACACCCCGACGAGCACCACGCGCTCCAAACGAAGCCGCCGGTACTCGACCTCTGTGACATCAGCGAGCTCGGTGGACAGGCCTGCCACGCGGCGTAGCGCGGAGCGGTCCTCGAGGTCCCACTCACCCCGGGAGGCAGCGGCCCGGTCGGGCAACTCCTCGCCGACGGAGTACTCGGCAGGACCGGGATCATGGGGCGGGAATATCGGTGAGGTTGTCATACGCCTCTCATCGTGGCACGTCCGGCGGATCACGCCTACCTGAATTCGTCGAGATCGCAGTATGGATGCAAACTGCCACCTTGGCCGCGCGCGGCAGTCAGTGTGCCGACCACCAATCGGGAGCCAACCGGCCAGCGGCGACGAGCACCGCCGGCCCAGCCAGCGTGCTGCCGTCCTCGGCGATCGCCACATGCACGAGCCCCCCGGGCATCTGCACGTCGGCCTCGCCGGTGTCTCGGCGCTGCGCATCCAGCGCGGCGGCGAGCGCAGCCACCGTCCCGGTGCCGCAGGAGCGGGTCTCCCCCACCCCTCGCTCGTGCACCCGCATCCGCAGTTGCGTGGCGCTCAGCACGTTGACGAACTCGACGTTGACGCCGCGCGGGAACGCTCCGGGGTCGTGCCCCGGCGGCACGGTGAGGTCCAGGTGCTCCACCGGCACCTCGGTCAGGCAGACCACATGCGGGTTACCGACGTCCACAACGAGCCCGCGCAATGCCGCACCCTCAACCGTCACCGTGGACTTACCCTTGCGCCGCACCCGCCCCATCTCGACGGCCACTGAGCCGTCGTCGTTGCGCCGGACCGTGCGCGAGCCGGATCTACTGCCGATCCGGAACTCGGGATCGGTGACCAGCCCAGCGTCAGCCAGGTAACGGGCGAATACCCGCGCCCCGTTGCCGCACATCTCGGCGACGGAACCGTCGGCGTTGCGGTAGTCCATGAACCAGTCGTCAGGTGAGGTGCCTGGCGGCACATCGTGCACCAGCGCACCTGGCACCACCCGCAGTACCCCGTCGGCACCCAGCCCGCGGCGTCGATCGCAGAGGGCGCGGATCCGGGACGGCGTCAGGTCCAGCGAGCCGGTGGGGTCGGGCAGCAGGATGAAGTCGTTCTCCGTCCCGTGCCCCTTGAGGAACTCGACGCCCTGGTCCATCGTTGCCGAGCCTATCCGTCCACCGTCACTGAGAGCGCGGCGTCGAGCAGGTCACAGCGGTGGGCGTCGAGCCACCTGATCCGGTCATCCCGGCGAAACCAGGTGCGCTGCCTGCGGACGAAGCGCCGCGTTGCCAGGGCGGTGAGGTCAGCGGCACAGGCCGGGTCGGTGCCCACATCCAGTGCGGCGAGGATCTGCTGGTAGCCCAGCGCCCGCGACGCCGTCCGTCCCTCCCGCAGGCCGCAGGGCAGCAGCTGGCGGACTTCTTCGACCAGCCCGGCGGTGAACATCCGATCCACCCGGGCGTCGACCCGTGCGTCCAGCACCGCGGGGTCGGTGTCCAGCCCGATGAGCACTGCGCCGTAGCGCGCCGGACCGGGCTGCGGTAGCGCCGCCGCAAACGGGCGGCCGGTGAGCCGGATGACCTCCAGCGCCCGCACCAGCCGGCGCCCGTTGGTCGGCAGGATCCGGCCAGCCGCTACCGGGTCGAGCCGGTGCAGCCGGCGATAGAGCGCCGGAGCCCCGCGCTCGGCCAGCTCGGCCTCGAGCCCGGCCCGCACTTCGGGGTCGGTGCCAGGGAAGTCCAGGTCGTCCAGCACAGCTCGCACGTAGAGCCCGGAACCCCCGGCGAGCACCGGTACCCGGCCCGCAGCGAGCAGCTCTTCTATGATGCGGCGGGCCTCATGCTGGTAGGCGGCCACCGAGGCGGCCTCGGTGACCTCGAGCGTATCGAGCAGGTGGTGGCGCACCCCATGCCGCGCAGCGAGTGGCAGCTTCGCGGTGCCGATGTCCATGCCCCGATAAAGTTGCATCGCGTCGGCGTTGACCACCTCGCCGTCCAGCCTGCGGGCCAGCTCGACCGCGAGGTCAGACTTGCCGGTGGCGGTCGGGCCCAGCACCACGACGGCGCGCGGTCTCACCGCAGCACCCGGGTGGGTGGATGCCTCACCACCGCCACGCGTAGGATCACTAGTGCAGGTTAGTGCCCACTTCGCACCTGCTCCCCCGCCCGCACACCTGAACTGCTTCAATGCGCCCGTCGCCGGTTGTTTCGGGACTTCCGGTCGAAGCGCACAATCTGCAGTCGGGCGTCCGCAGGGCGCGTCGGCGGGCACGAGGGTCGAGGAAGGCCGGCATGACCGAGCACAACCACACCGAAAACGCGTCCCCCGAGTTCGCTCCTGCCACCCAGCCGCCGAGTTCGGAAGCCGACAACGCTGGGCGGCGGGCCATCGGGCCCCGACCCTCGGTCTCGCGAGCCTGCCGGGATCCGCAACGCTGGGGACGGGTGGCCACCGACGGTACGGTGTACTCCCATATCGCCGATGGGGAGCGAGCAGTCGGCTCGTGGCAGGCCGGGACAGCCGAGGAGGGTCTGGCGCACTTCGCCCGCCGATTCGACGACCTGCTCACCGAAGCCGAGCTGCTGGAGTCCCGGCTGGCCTCTGGAGTAGGGGATCCCAAGCAGGCGCTGACCCGGGTCCGCACGTTGCGTGACGAGCTCGTCGAGCCGACCGTGGTGGGCGATCTCGTCGGACTCACCGCCCTCTTGGACCACCTGCAGCGACACGCTCAGGAATCCCTGGCCGGCGCGAAGGCGGCCCGGGAGCGGGTCAGGGCACAAGCAACGGCCCGCAAGGAGGCGCTGGCGGAGGAGGCCGAGCAGATCGGCGCCGAGTCCACCCAGTGGAAAGCCAGCGGCGACCGGCTGCGCACCATCCTCGATGAATGGAAGACGATCAAGGGGATCGATCGAAAGATCGACGAGGCGTTGTGGCGCCGCTTCTCCAAGGCTCGAGACGCTTTCGCGCGGCGCCGCGGTGCGCACTTCGCCGAGCTCGACCGGCAGCGTGTCGGGGCGCGGAATCGTAAGGAGGAGCTGGTCGCCCAGGCCGAGGAGCTGGCTGAATCCACCGACTGGGGCGCCACCGCAGGTCGCTTCCGAAACCTGATGGCGGAGTGGAAGGCGGCTGGGCGCGCCCCGAAAGAAGCCGACGACGCCCTGTGGCAGCGGTTCCGCGCCGCCCAGGAACGATTCTTCAGCCGTCGCAGCGCCACATTCTCCGGTCGGGACTCGGAACTCGAGCACAACATAAGACGCAAAGAGGAGCTGGTCGCCGCCGCAGAACGGATCGACCCTGCCGGTGACATCGAGGCCGCCCGAGCGCAGCTGCGGGATATCCAGGAGCGCTGGGAGACTGTGGGCAAGATCCCGCGAGAGCGGATCAGGGAGTTCGAAGGCCGGCTGCGGGCCGTCGAGGAGCGGGTCCGCTCGGCCGCCAGCGCGCAGTGGCGACACACCGACCCGGAGGTCCAGGCCCGGGTGGCCCAGTTCCGGGACCGGGTGGAGCAGTTCGAGGCGCAGGCCGCCAAGGCCCGCGCCGCCGGGGACGACCGCCGCGCCACCGCTGCGCAAGCCCAGGCTGACCAGTGGCGGGAGTGGCTGGCCGCCGCCGAACAGGCGGTCACCAGCGGGTGAAGCGGCCAGTCGGCCACCGGCGGACTCGGCTATCGGCGGGACAGCGCGAGCCGCAACCACTGCACCGCAAGCACCATTACAGCGACGACGGCCAACACCATCCCGATGCCTGGCCCAGGGCCGGACACGGTCTGCCGGGACCAGATCGCCCATACCCCATCGAGCGCGCAGTAGGTACAGCCCAACGCGCTGGCCCAGACCAGGCCCCAGCGACGGGTGACCAGCGCCAGCATGGAAAGACCGACCCCAAACCCCAGCGCGACTGCACCGAACATCCGCGGCAGCAGCCCGACCCGGTCGACCGGGTTGGCAGTGCCGCGCAGCACATCCCAGCCGCTGGCGTCCCCGACCCACGGCAGCGTGATGGCCAGCAGCAGCACCATGACCGCGCCTGCGATCACCGCCGCACGGGCACCAGGGTCCACCCGGCGCAGCGCCGAACGCTCCACCGCGTCGATCTCGGCACGTAGCTCGGCCATACCGTCCGGGTCGGTCACAATGCCGCCTCCGCGGGAGGAAGTGCGTCGGCGGTCACAATGCCGCCTCCGCGGGAGGAAGTGCGTCGGCGGTCATATCGGTCGGCCGAACGAGGGCAGCCCGAGCACCACCCCCGGCGTCGTCGGGCGTCGACCAGCTGCCCATGCCTCGCCCGCAACGGTACGCCGGTGTGCCCGCAGCGGCAGGTTGGACACCAGGTGGTGCGGCGCCGCATAGGTGATCTCCGCGACCACCACGTCCCCCGGCCGGACCTCGACCTCACCCGGCTCGAAGTGCACCAGCCGGCCGTCCCTGCCCCGCCCGCTCATTCTCCGAGTCGTCGCATCTTTGCGGCCCTCGCCCTCGGAGACCAGTAGCTCCACCCGGCTGCCGACCAGGCTTCGGTTGAGCTGCCAGGAGATCTCCTCCTGCAACGCGGCGAGCCGCTCATAACGTTCCTGCACGGTCGCCTTGGGCACTTGACCAGCCATGTCCGCGGCCGGCGTGCCCGGCCGAGGTGAGTACTGGAAGGTGAACGCCTGGCTGAAACGCGCCGCCCGCACCACATCCAGGGTGGCCTGGAAGTCGGTCTCGGTCTCGCCGGGGAAGCCGACGATGATGTCGGTCGACAGCGCGGCATCGGGCATCGCGGCCCGCACCTCGTCGATGATCGCGAGGTAGCGCTGCGCCCGATAGGAGCGGCGCATCGCCCGCAGCACCGCGTCCGAACCGGACTGCAACGGCATGTGCAGCTGGTGGCAGACGTTCGAGGTCTGCGCCATCGCCTCGATGACGTCTGAGGTGAAGTCCCGAGGGTGCGGCG
>JBOHFU010000091.1:0-9886 GCA_050699675.1 Pseudonocardiaceae bacterium | reverse complement strand
CTAACGGGTTGCGGGTGGTGCTGACCCCGGACCGGTCCGCCCCGGTGGTCGCCGTCGGTGTGCACTACGACGTCGGGTTCCGCTCCGAGCCGGAAGGTCACACCGGTTTCGCGCACCTCTTCGAGCACCTGATGTTCCAGGGCAGCGAGAGCCTGGAGAAGCTCGCGCACTTCCGCCACGTGCAGTCCTCGGGGGGGACGTTCAACGGCTCCACGCATCCCGACTACACCGACTATTACGAGGTAGTGCCCTCGGCGGCATTGGAGCGCGCGCTGTTCATCGAGGCGGACCGGATGCGGGCACCGCGGATCACCGCGGTGAACCTGCGAAACCAGGTCGACGTGGTCAAAGAGGAGATCCGGCTCAACGTGCTGAACCGGCCCTATGGCGGGTTTCCGTGGATCACGCTGCCGCCGGTGCTCTATGACACCTTCCCCAACGCGCACAACGGCTACGGTGACTTCTCCGAGCTGGAAGCGGCCACCGTGGACGATTGCGCGGCGTTCTTCGACGTCTACTACGCGCCGGGCAACGCGGTGCTCACGGTGGCCGGGGACATCGACACCGACGATGCCGTCAAGCTGGTGCATCGGCATTTCGGTGATGTTCCGGCCCGTCCGGTTCCGGTCCGGCCGTCGTTCGCCGAGCCACCACCGGATCGGGAGCGCCGGCACTGCCGGCCCGATCCGCTCGCTCCGCTGCCCGCGTTGGCCATCGGCTACCGGATGCCTGACCCGACCGTCGACCTCGGCGGCTACGTCGCATACGAGGTGCTTGCCGCGGTGCTCTCCGACGGTGACTCCTCCCGCCTGGAACAGCGCCTGGTACACACCGACGAGCTGGTGACCAACATCAGCGCCGGGTGCGGGCTGTTTGGTACGCCGCTGGACGCCCGCGATCCGGATACCTTCACTGTCACTGCGATCCATCCGTCCGCGGTGGACGTCGACCGGGTACTCGCGGCAACCGACGAGGAGCTCGCCCGGCTTGCCGCGGACGGTCCGGACCCCGATGAGTTGACCCGGATCACCGCCCGGTGGGCCGCCACGCTGTTCCGTGACCACGACCGGCTGGTGTCCCGGACGCTGGCCATCGGTGCCTTCGAGCTGTTGCACGGGCGCGCCGAGCTGATCACTGAGCTGCCGGCCTTGGTGGCCGCGATAGGTCCCGAGCAGATCGCGAACGCGGCCGCCAGATTGCGGCCGGACTCCCGTGCGGTCCTAACCCTTGAACCCGCAAACGGCCAAGTGGTGCCGATGCTCGAACCCGCAAGCGGTTCTTCGGTGGGACAGGAGGCGTGATGCTGCACCGCAGTGCCGAGCAGATCGGCAGGACCGAGGTGGGGCCGCGTCCGCTGCCACCGATGGGCTCGACGCGCGCTCCCAGCACACCGTCCGGTGTGGACACCGTGCTGGACAGCGGGCTGCGGGTGATCGCGGTACGGCGGCCCGCGGTGCCGATGGTGGAGCTGCGCCTGGAGATCCCGTTCGGGGGCACGCATCGCACTCATCCGGCCCGCGCCGAGTTGCTGGCCGCCACACTGCTGTGCGGCACGCCGCGACGGGACCGGTTCGCTGTCGATCGGGCGCTGGGCGCTGTCGGTGGTGACCTGGCAGCCGGGGTGAACCCCGAACATTTGGCGGTGCGGGGATCCGCTCTGGCCAGCGGGCTGGATGTGTTGCTCGACGTGCTCGGCGACGTGCTGCGCTCGGCTTCGTACGAGGCCGCCGAAGTGACCCGGGAGCGGTCCCGTCTGGTGGAGCGAATCGCAGTGAGCCGCTCCACGCCGGCGGTGATCGCCCGGGAGGCGCTGCAGCGCCGCCGCTACGGCAATCACCCGGCCACCCGGGAGTGGCCGGAAGCTGACGATGTAGCCGCCGTGACGCAGACGGCGGTGCGCGCGCTGCACCGCCGCTCGGTGGTGCCCGGCGGCGCAGTGCTCGTGCTGGTGGGCGATATCGTCCCAGCCCGTGCGGTGGAAGAAGTGGCGTCCGCCTTGACGGGCTGGCAATCCGACCGGTCGGCCGCCGAGCTGGCTGTGCTGCCCGAACTGACCGGTGCTGACCTGCAGTTGGTGCATCGCGAGGGTGCGGTGCAGTCGCAGCTGCGGTTGTCCGCGCAGGCGGTGCCGCGCACCGATGAGCGATACCCGGCGCTGCAGCTGGCGAATCTGTGTTTCGGAGGGTATTTCTCCTCCCGCTGGGTGGAGAACATCCGTGAGGACAAGGGTTACACCTACAGTGCGCACTGTGGACTGGAGTTCAACCCGCACGGGGCCACGCTGGTCGCCGAGGCGGACACGGCGAGCGAGGTCACCGCGGCCGCACTGCTGGAGACCCGCTACGAGTTGGGCCGGATCACCGTGGCGCCACCGGAGGAGTCCGAAGTGGACAACGCGAGGCACTACGCGATCGGGTCGTTGACCATCGCCACCTCGTCGCAGCGTGGCCTAGCGGGCCAGCTCATCGCGCTGGCGACTCTCGGTCTGGACCTCGACTGGCTGCTCGCCCACCCCAGCCGGCTGCAGGCTGTCACCACCGAGCAGGTCGCCGAGGTCGCCGCCGAGTTCTTTGCCCCCAGCCGGTTCACCGGCGTGGTGGTGTGCGATGCCGAGCGACTGGCCAACCCGCTCGCCGCCCTGGGCGGCGTGGAACTGCCGTGACCTCCGGCGCTACGGGGACCCTTCGGACACCCGGAAGGGCACACTGTTGAGCGTGGTCTGGTCCACCCTCGCATAGAGCGCCGTTGTCGACTCGCTTCGGCGCAGGAGCACCTCGGCGATCTCGGCAAGCGACGCCCGTTGCGCAGCATCTGGCTCGCCGCTGTGTGGCGTAGCCGATGCGCCCCGACGACGGGAAGGCCTGCGCGCCCAGACGTGTTTCGCGGAACCACTGCCTACCTCCTGCCACACCAGCAACAGAAGACACGTCACTGGACAACACGCCCGAACCCGTGGGAACCACCACAAACCGCTGACGGTCAGACCTGAACAGTTGCCGTCAGGGAAATCTTCGACGTCCTCAGTGGTATCAGATGGGCGGGATCACGCATCTACTCACCGAAGCGGGGCACGAGCGCCCATTCAGCAAGCAAATGGGAGGACTTCTCAGATGCCGCTAACCCCGAGCCACGGCGTGCGAGCCGGAGTTGCTGCAACAGGCGTGGGAGGACACCGTGCGGCATCGAGACGGCCTGCAGCGCCTGCCGTTGCTCATCAGCATTGGCGCCGGCTTTTTCGTCAATGATTTGACCACCGATGAGTTGGCCCTTTGCTGCGACGCAACTCCGGGCGCGAGGAGATGACCATGGTTGAAAAAGCAGTGATCGCAGATCTCGACGAGCCGTCCGTTGTCTATGGCGTCCATGGCACGGAAGGGGTCTCCCAGTGGAAGTGCTTCGCGCGGCGAAACGACCTGTTCGGGTCGTGGGAGGCGGTGGAGTGGGCGTGGCTTCCCCCGGGCGGGATCAGCGGCGAACACGTGCACAGCCGCACGGAGGAGCTGTACTTCATCGTGTCCGGCACCGGAATGATGATCATCGACGAGCAGGAGCACCCGGTCGCGGCCGGTGACCTGATCCTGACCGGCCTGGGAACCCGGCACGGCTTGCGCAACGTGGGCGCGCACGAGCTGAGCTGGCTCGTCATCGAGGTAGTGGGACCAGCAATGGCAGCAGTGCTCTCTGGTCAGAGCAATCCGAGCGTGAGGAGTAAGTGATGAGCAACGCTGTGGTGATCAACCTCCGTGAGATGCGGGAGATCGACGCGCGAACCGTTCTTACCGGTCCGTTAGGCCGGGTTCGCCTGACCCAGCTGCAGCCAGGCCAGCGCGAGACGTTGGTCGCTGACACCCAGGAGCACACGCTGTTCACGGTGCAAGGGACCGGGAGCGCAGTGACTGGTCCGGTGACCGTGCCCTTGCAGCACGGCGTGGCACTGACCTTGCCGCTGGGCAGCAGCGTCACGATCGAGGCTGGCGTCGAGGGGCTGGAGCTATTCATCGCCAGTCTCGCCACCCCTCAAGCCTCCGGAGGTCCGACATGATCGTCTCGAGCACCCGGGGGCTGGTCCGAACCGTAGACGACACTCGCTGGCGCTGCCTGGCGCGACGCGGGATGTTGCACAGCGAGTGTGAGGCCTTCGACTACCTCCGGCTGGCGCCGGGCGCCGTGCGCGACGGACGCGGCCGGGAGGGAGTCGAGGAGGCATGGTTCGTCCTCAGCGGGGAAGGCGAGTTTCTCGACGGCGCAGATCGTTCGTCGCTTCTGCGAGCGGGCGATCTCGTCCTCCGGCCCGGCGCGACCGGCGGGTGGTTGCGCAGCAGCTCGGCAACCTCGCTCGAGCTGCTGACCTTCGCGGTGCTGCCGGCCGCGGTGACCGAACAGTTACCCGCCCGCAAACCAGTGGCGGCGACGGAATGAGTTCGCTGATGGCCTGCGCCGGCATCGTTCCCGCCAGGAGGCTTGGGGCGCCCGGCCAATCGCGCTGCATTGGAGGCGATCGTGGTTGACAGACTGGTGATCACAACCCTGGACGAGCCGTCCCTTGTCTACGGGATGCACGGTGGCGAGAAGCTTGCGCAGTGGAAATGTCTCGTCCGGCGGAACAACCTGTTCGGGGCGTGGGAGGCAGTGGAGTGGGCCTGGCTTCCCCCGGGCGGGGCCAGTGGCGAGCACCTGCACACCCGCACCGAGCAGCTTGACTTCGTAGTGTCCGGCTCCGGGGTGATGACGATCGGTGGCCAGGAGCATCCGGTCACGGCCGGTGACGTGATCCTGACGGGTCTGGGGACCCGCCACGGCATCCGCAACGCCGGCGCGGGCGAGCTGGTTTGGCTTGTCACCGAAGTGCCGGGCCTGGTGATGGCCAGCGCACTCCCCGGTCAGGGACACCCCGACGGCGAAGAGCGGGACGGCGGCAACGCTGCGATCGTCAATCTGAGTGAGGTCAGGGAGGTCGACGCGCAAGAGGTACTCGCCGGCCCGCTGCGCCGCGCCCGGCTGATGCGGTTGAGGTCGGGAGAGTCCGAGACTCTTGTGGCCGACACGCAAGAACATGTGCTCTTCACAGTGAACGGGACCGGGAGCGCGGTAACGAACTCGGCGACTGTCCCCTTACGACATGGTGTGTCGGTGAGCTTGCCGTTCCGCGGCAGCGTCACGATCTGGGCCGGCCCGGAGGGGCTGGAGTGTTTCGTCGTCAGTCTCGCTGTTCCTTCGATTCCAGGAGGTTCGCAGTGATCGTCTCTGATATTCAAGGCGGCCTTACCCGGACCATTGATGACCGCACCGGTGAGGCTGTATGGCGTTGCCTTGGGCGGCGCGGGATGTTGTACAGCGAGTGCGAATCCTTCGACTATGTACGGCTCGCGCCGGGCGCCGTCCTCGACGAGCGTGGCCGAGAGGGGATCGAGGAGGCGTGGCTCGTGCTCTGCGGGGAGGGTGAGTTCCTCGACGACGGGGGAGGTTCGCTGCCCGTGCGAGCGGGTGATCTCGTCGTCTGCCCCTGTGAGGCCGGCGGGGGCTGGCGCAGCAGCGCGGATTCCCCGCTGGAATTACTGCTCCTCGCGATGATGCCCGCCTCGGTGAGCCAACGGCTGCCTATTCGCACGCCCGTCGCATGAAAGGTGAGATCATGTCTGTCGGTACACGCAAGGGGATCCCCGGGGCCAGGAACGTAGACCACGTCGCGTACGCGGTGCCGGACCTCGACGACGCAGTGGACCACCGCCCGCCGTTTTGGGCCGAGCGACACCTGGATAAACCAGTGACAGCGCTGCTCTTGGGTTTCGAGCACGTTGTTGAGTGACGAGGGGAGATGAGGGACAGATGAGTCAACAGCCGAGCGAGCGCATCCAGGTTGATGTGCTCATCGTGGGATCCGGCCCGGTGGGCTGCACGTTCGCGCGCAAGCTCGTCGAGGCTGGACGGAGTGTCCTGATGGTGGACGCGGGGCCGAGACTCTCCGGCCGCCCGGGAGAACATTTGAAGAACGCCTTCATTTACCAACGGAACATCGACCGCTTCGCGTCGCTGATTCGCGGGCACCTGCACCCGCTGTCGGTCCCGTCGGGCAACCGGCCGGTAGCCGCGCGGGATCTGTTGATGAGCCTTGACGCCGGCATCGCCACATATGCGGTCGGCGGGATGGCCACGCACTGGACGGGCGTGACTCCCAGGCACCACCCGACCGTCGAGCGTGCCGATTGCATCCCGGCTGCCGGGTGGGACGAGCTCTATCGCGAGGCCGAGAGGCTGCTCAACACGCACACCGACGTGTTCGCGGACTCGATCTGCCACCAGGTCGTGCAGGACGCGCTCGCCGCCGAGTACACCGACCTGCACGATCCCTACGGCGTGCAGCATCTCCCGCTCGCGGCGCAGCGGCGCCAGGACAACCCGCAGCTCGTGCGATGGAGCGGCTCGGACACCGTCCTGGGCCCACTCGCAGACGGCCCCCACGACCAGGGCGACTTCGTGCTCCGCGAACAGCACCTGTGCACGCGCCTCTGGCCAGCGGCGGGCGGGTCACGGATCGAGTACGCCGAGATCCAAGACTATGCCAACTGGCGGACGGTCCACGTCGAGGCCGACACCTTCGTCGTCGCTTGCGGTGCCGTGCTCACCCCGCAGCTCCTGTACGCCTCCTCCATCCGCCCGCATGCGCTCGGGCGTTACCTCACGGAGCAGCCCGTTGCCTTCTGCCAGATCGTGCTCCGGGATGCCCTGGTCGACGGCATCGCATCGGACTCTCGCTTCGCCGAGCGTGTGAGGGCCTATCGGGAGCAGAGCCCCCACGACCCGGTGTCGATCCCGCTCGACGACCCGGACCCCAACGTGTGGATCCCAGTCTCTGAAGACCGCCCTTGGCACTGCCAGATTCACCGCGACCTTCCGTACGACGACATGGCGCCGAACTGGGACGTCGACAACAGGCTAATCGTCGACTTGCGCTGGTTCGGGCTCGTCGACCCGCAGCCCGAGAACCGGGTTTGTTTCTCCGACACCGCCCGAGACCTCTTCGGGATGCCACAGTCGACCTTTGAGTTCTCGCTCGATGGTGACGACCGCGAGCGGCAGCACCTGATGATGCGCGACATGCTCAGAGCGGCGAATGCGCTCGGCACGTTCCTGCCGGGATCCGAGCCGCGATTCGTGGTGCCCGCGCTGCCGTTGCACATCACCGGGACCGCGCGCATGGGAACGAACGCGGACACGAGTGTGGTCGATCCCGACTCCAAGGTCTGGGGCATCGAAAACCTTCACCTCGGTGGAAACGGCCTCATCCCGACTGGCAATGCGAGCAACCCGACGTTGACGAGCGTGGCGATGGCGCTGCGGGCAACGCGCAAGATCCTCGGGGAGGGGCGTCAACACGCTGCCTCCTCCCACCGGCTCGTATCGACTCGATGACTTCTGAAGAACAGACGAAAGGCACATGAAATGGCTGGTCCGGGATATTCCTTTCTTGGTGAAGAAGAGGCCGCGCTGGTGCAGCGTGTGCTGGCCGGCTGGCAACTCAGCCGGTACCGGTTCGATGAGCCGGACTCGGCGGAGCCGTCCATGGTGTTCTCGCTCGAGCGTGAGATCGAGCAGCGCATGGGGGCTCGCCATTGCATCGCTGTCAACAGCGGCACATCCGCGCTTCTCACTTCGCTGGCAGCGCTCGGCGTGGGGCCCGGCGATGAGGTGATCGTTCCTGGCTACACCTTCATTGCGACCATCGCCGCCGTCGTCCACCGTGGCGCGATCCCCGTCCTCGCCGAGATCAACGATTCCCTCACCCTCGATCCCGAGGACGTCGTACGGCGGATCACGCCATCGACTAAGGCGATCGTCGCCGTTCACATGCTGGGCGCCCCGTGCGCGATGGACGAGCTGCGGGCGATCGCCAACGACCACGGGCTGGTGTTGGTCGAAGACGTGGCGCAGGCATGCGGCGCCCGCTACCGCAACCGCAGCCTCGGCACCATCGGGGACGCTGGCGCCTTCTCTCTCAACCCATTCAAGATCATCACTGCCGGGGACGGTGGTTTGATCACCTGCAACGATGACGACGTATACGAACGAGCCTTCGCCTTCCACGACCACGGGTTCAAGCCGTTCCGCCAGGGCGTCGTCGACGCCGACTCGTTATTCGGCATGAACCTGCGGATGCACGAGCTAAGCGGTGCCGTTGCGCTTGGCCAACTCCGCAAGATCGACGACATCTTGGCAACGCTCCGGCGTCAAAAGACGATGCTCTCCGACGCGATCGGCGATCTGTCGGGTGTGGCGCGCCGGCGCCTCAACGACGCTGAGGGCGAATGCTGCTCACTCCTCGTCCTCAGGTTCGAGTCTGTCGAGGCGACCGCAGCGGTGGCTGCCCGGCTCGGCACCTCCGCCCTCATCGACTCGGGCCGTCACTACTACGGGAACATGCCCCAGCTGTTAGGACGCCGTATGCCGACCGCGTCGGAATGCCCCTTCTCGTGTGCCGCCCATCCCACTGCCTACCGGTACGAGCCGCACATGCTGCCTCGGACCGACGACCTCCTCGCCCGTTCGATCGCCCTGTCGGTCGGAGTCGTCGATCCCTATCTCGGCTCCGGGTTCGGCATCGGTCCCTCCTCATCGCCAGACGACATCACCGCCGCAGCCGACGCGTTGCACTTGGCCGTCGAGGAAGTGGTTGCAACCGCCGGTCGAGGTTAGGGGGCCGTCGAAGCGCTCGTCACGGTCACTTCGTCGCCTCGCTGCTCATCCGGCTCTGCCCAGGCCGGCATCGCGGGCGCGCGCACCGCGACGGTGGAGGGTGCGGTGCAGTCGCAGCTGCGGTTGTCCGCGCAGGCGGTGCCGCGCACCGATGAGCGATACCCGGCGCTGCAGCTGGCGAATCTGTGTTTCGGAGGGTATTTCTCCTCCCGCTGGGTGGAGAACATCCGTGAGGACAAGGGTTACACCTACAGTGCGCACTGTGGACTGGAGTTCAACCCGCACGGGGCCACGCTGGTCGCCGAGGCGGACACGGCGAGCGAGGTCACCGCGGCCGCACTGCTGGAGACCCGCTACGAGTTGGGCCGGATCACCGTGGCGCCACCGGAGGAGTCCGAAGTGGACAACGCGAGGCACTACGCGATCGGGTCGTTGACCATCGCCACCTCGTCGCAGCGTGGCCTAGCGGGCCAGCTCATCGCGCTGGCGACTCTCGGTCTGGACCTCGACTGGCTGCTCGCCCACCCCAGCCGGCTGCAGGCTGTTACCACCGAGCAGGTCGCCGAGGTCGCCGCCGAGTTCTTTGCCCCCAGCCGGTTCACCGGCGTGGTGGTGTGCGACGCCGAGCGACTGGCCAACCCGCTCGCCGCCCTGGGCGGCGTGGAACTGCCATGACCCCGGTGGCTGACTGACGGGGGACTCTCCGCCAGCCCGACGAGCTAACCCTGATGGCCCAAGGTGAATGTAGCACATTCTCACTGACTGCTTACGCAGATTTAACATTCCGTCGTAGCTACAGTGCTGCTGTCTTGGCTGACGAACAGGAGCTCATGGTAACAAGCGCATAACAAGCACAGTGGCACGTAAGTAGCGCCTGTTGACGCCCGTTGAAAATTTGTAGTAAGACTGACGGAGTCAGCCTCGGGCAATCAGATCGATCTTCTGGTTTACCGCGGAGCCGACTGGGTTCCTTTCGCGAAAGGGAAGGCCGCTTCGGGAGTGAAATTGGGCGCCTCGCTGCTCCATCAGCTGTCACGAGCGGAGAGAAAATACCTGGCTCTTCCAACAAAGACGAGGTTCCAGGGAGAAACGATAGAGGGAGGACGTATGAGGATCGCGGAGATCTTCGACTTTGGCCGCTCCGGCTACGACCATGGGGATCGTGGCCGCGACGGCTATGGCCGCAAGGGTTACG
>JBOHFU010000090.1:0-9894 GCA_050699675.1 Pseudonocardiaceae bacterium | reverse complement strand
GGCTGCCAGGGTCCGGCGCCGAGGAGGACTTCCACGTCTCCCTTGCGGCCCCGTTCGAGCTCATTGACCAGCGCGACGGCGCCGCGGTCGGGGTCGACGAGTTCGATGCCGCGCTGGGCGAACCGGCGCTGCACCTCGTCGGAGACCATCCCCGCCGTCTGCCACGGTCCCCAGAGCAGCGAGGTGACCCGACCGGGCCAGCGTGCGTCGAGCCAGCCGGCGAGCTTGTTGAGCACCTCGTTGGCGGCCGCGTAGTCGCCCTGGCCCGGGTTGCCGAAGCGGGCGCTGATCGAGGAGAACAGGACGAGGAACCGCAGGGATTCGGGTCGCAGCGCGCGGACCAGCACGAAGGCGCCGAGCGCCTTGGTGTCCAGGACCCGGTCGAACGACTCGCCGGTCTTGTCCTCGATCAGCTTGTCCTCGATGACGCCTGCACCGTGAATGACGCCGTCGATACGCCCGTGGAGGGCGTAGACGTCGGCGACGGACCGCGTCAGCGCATCGGGGTCCCGGACGTCGACCTGGTGGTAGTGCACGCGGGCGCCGGCCTCGGTGCTGGCTGACAGGGTGGCGCGCATCTCCCGATCGGCGAGCAGGCGCCGGTAGGCGGGCTCCACCTGGCTCGGCGTGGCCGGTGCGCCGTCGCGCTGCAACCGGGCGGTGAGGGCGGCCTTGAGCGCGCGGGAGTCGGTGATCCCGGCCGTGTCGGCAGGCTCGTCGGCGTCGGGCATCGGTGAGCGCCCGAGCAGGACGAGGGTCGGGCGGTAGCGGCGGGCGAGCTCGCGGGTCACGCGGGCCGTGATGCCCCGGGCGCCGCCGGTGACGACCACGACGGAGCCCGCGTTCAGCGGCGACGGCTCGGGGCCGCGTGCGGGCAACGGCGCCGGCGCGAGCCCGATCGTGATCCGGCGGCCGCCCGACCATCCGACCTCGCCCCGGTCGTCGTCGGCGTGCAGTTCCGCGGCGAGCCGCTCGGCGGCGTCGGTAATCGCCGGGTCCAGGTCCACGACGCGGCACCTGACCTCGGGCCATTCCATCGCGAGCGTCTTGACCAGCCCTGCGACGCCGCCGTGGCTCGGCGATGATGTGGTCGGAGTGCGATGGTGGCCGAACGCGCCGTCCAGCCGGATCGCCGCGAGCAGCCGCGTCGGTGGCCCCGGTCGGCGAAGGTCAGCGCTGACAGCCTGCGCCAGATGCAGCAGCGCGCGTGTCTCCGCAGCGAGACGTGCCCGCCAGCCGTCGACGTCGAGCTCCTCGAATGGCGGGCCGGCCCGGAGCGGGCTCAGGTGCACGAGAGCGCAGATGCGTCCTTGCTGCCGGTGGATGGACTCGACCAGTGCGCGCGCGGCGGCCGCGGCGCCAAGCCTCGCCGCATACCCGTCCGGCGCGTCGTCGCGGTCGTGGATCAGGGCGACCTCGACTCCTCGCCGGCGCAATGACGCAGCGAGATGGGCGGCAATGCCCTGCTCGTCGTCGGTGATCGCGACTACGCCGCTCAGCGGCAGCGTCGTCTTGCCGAGCGGGGCGTCGAGCACCGTGGCGGTGAACCGGGGCAACTCGGCGACCGCAGCCGGCGCGGTAACAGGCTCGACCATGGCGACGATCGCCTCGGCGAGGGCACGCAGCGTCTTGGCCTTCGCGAGGGTCTCCATGCCGCCGCTCAGGACGTCACCCGACGGTGACAGTGCCTGCTGCGCCGCGCCGAGGATCTCGACGCGCTTGATGGAGTCGATGCCCAGGTCGGCCTCCAGGTCGGCGTCAAGATCGAGCATCTCGGGCGGGTAGCCGGTGCGGTCCGCGGCGAGTCGCACGAGCTCACGTGCGATCTGGTCGGCGTCCGGTGCCGCGGCGGGAGCCGCCGGCGCGGCACCGTCCCCGGTGGGCTTCGCCCCATTGAGCTCCGAGCCGGTGGGCGCGGCGGGCTGCGCCAGCGCGGGGGTCGCCGAAACCAATGACTGTGGGATCGATCCGGTCGGTTGCGAGACGATCGGCGTGGCGCGTCCCGCCGGGTCGGCGCCGCGCAAGTAGGCGGTCATGACTTCCTGCTGGGTGTCCAGGAACTTGCTCATGAGTTGCTGGAACTGCAGCACCATGCCGTCGGCCCCTTCCCCGGGGAGGAGCGTCGAGGACTCCGGTGCCCGCGGGAGGGGGATCTCCGGGTGGCCGTTCCCGGGGTGTTCGACGGCCGTAATCACCTCTGTGCCCACCTCACCCAAGGGCCGCGCGGAGCCGCCGTCAACCAGCCACGCGGTAGCCGGCAGCGGCGCCGGGGCCAGATCGTCGGCCAGGGCGTCGAGCCCCAGCAGGCGCGTCACCCTTCCCCGGTACAGCCGCTCGAGGCCGAGCTCGACACCGTGGGCGTGCAGCTGCGCGAGCGCGTGCTGGAACGCGGCCAGTCCGTGGCCGGGACCCTGCGTGGGCACCGCCAGGTGGGGGCGGGCACCGAGCACCTGGCCGACCAGGCCGGTGAGCACCGCGCGCGGCCCGACCTCCAGGAACAGGCGGGCGCCCGCGGCGTACATCTGCTCGATCTGCTCAGCGAAGCGCACCGGCTGCACTAGGTGGTCGGCGAGCAGCCCGCGGATCCCGTCCGGTTCGGCGGGATAGGGGGTCGCGGAGGTGTTGGCGTAGATGGGCAGCAGCGGCGCCGCGAACTCGACGCCCGCCAGCTCCGCCGCGAACCGGTCCCGGGCCGGGGCGACGAGCGGCGAGTGGAACCCGCAGGCGACGGTGAGCAGCTGCGCAGTGACACCGGAGCCGGTCAGGCGCTCGAGTGCCCGGTCGATTCCGTCCCGGGTCCCGGAGATCACGGTCTGCTGTGGCGCGTTGAGGTTGGCAATCCATACGTCCGCTGAGACCCCGTCCGTATCACAGCCGAGCACGTCGCGCACCCGGGCGGGATCCGCCGACACCGCGGCCATCGTGCCGAGGTCGCCTTCGGCGGCTTCGATGATGCTGCGTCCACGCGCCCGCGAAAGCCGGTACAGCGCATCCTCGTCGAGAACCCCGGCACGGCACAGCGCGACGTACTCGCCGTAGCTGTGCCCCGCCGTCATGCTGGGCACCACCCCGACCGCGGCGAGCAGCCGAGACAACCCCATCCCGGCGGCGCCGAGGGCGGGCTGAGCACGATCGGTCCGGGTCAGCGCACTGACCCGGGCCTGCGCGTCGTCCGGGCCGAAACCGGGCGGCGCGAAGACGGTGGCCGACAGCGGGCGATCAGCCCCGCTGGCCAGGGCGGCGTCGGCGCGCTCGAACGCCTCGCGGACCTCGGGGAAGCAGATCGCGAGGTCGCGGAGCATGTCGGGGTGCTGCGAACCCTGCCCCGGGTAGAGGAAGGCGACTGTCCCCTTGTCGGCGAGGGGCTCCGTCGTCAGGTAGACGCCGGCGCGATCCCAGAACCCGGCTGTCCCGCCCGCGAGCACGTCGCGGACCGTCGCCAGCTTGGCACGCAGGTCCCCGATCGACGCCGCCACGACCGCCAGCCGGACCCGTGCACCGCCGTACGGTACCCACACGGCACGGGCCAGCTCGCGCAGCGCGGGTTCCGCACCGGCCGCGTCCAGTGCGTGCTCGAGTGCATCGAGGTTCTCGGCCAGCTCCGCGCGCGACCCGGCCGTCCAACAGAACAGCTCGCTAGGCCAGGCCTGCACCGGGGCAGCAGCGTTCGGCAGGTAGTCGTCGGCGTACTCCTCCACCGCGAGGTGGAAGTTGGTGCCGCCGAAGCCGAACGCGCTGACGCCGGCGCGCCGCGGCGCCGCGTCCAGTGCTCGCAGCCAGGGACGCAACTCGCTGTTCACGTAGAACGGGCCGTCTGCGAAGCCGGCGGTGGTGTTCGGCCGCTCGACGCCCAGGGTCGGCGGTAGCACCTTGTGGTGCAGCCCGAGCGCGACCTTGATCAGTCCGGCCACACCGGCACTGCCCTTGGTGTGGCCGATCATCGACTTGACCGATCCGATCGCGCAGCTCTGCGCGGGTGCGCCGGCCGCACCGAAGAACTGGGTGAGCGTCTGCACCTCGGTCCGATCGCCGACCACTGTCCCGGTGCCATGCGCCTCGATGAGGCCGACGGTGGCTGGGGAGAAGCCCGCTTTGGCGTAGGCGCGTTCCAGCGCCAGCTCTTGGCCCTCGGGGCGGGGGGCGGTGAGGCCCTTGTCGCGGCCGTCGCTCGAACCGCCGATGCCCTTGACGACGGCGTAGATCCGGTCGCCGTCGCGCTCGGCGTCGGCGAGCCGCTTCAGCACGACGATGCCGATGCCCTCGCTGATCACGATGCCGTCGGCGGACGCGTCGAACGGCCGGCAGCGGCCCCGCGGCGACAGCGCGGGGGTCTTGCTGAAACAGAGGTAACCGAACGGGCTCTGCATGGTGTCGGCCCCGCCGGCGATCATGACGTCGGCGGTGCCTGCCTCCAGCTCGCGGACGGCGAGGTAGACCGCGGCGAGCGAGGAAGCGCAGGCGGCGTCGACGGTGTGGTTCACCCCGCCGAGGTCGAAGCGGTTGGCCACGCGCCCCGCGGCGACGTTGGGCAGGATGCCGGGGAACGAGTCCTCGGTCCAGGTGGGCAGGGCGTCTAGGACGTCCGGGGCCACGGTCCCGACCACCGCCGGGAGGGCGGCCCGGACGCCGTACTGGTTGCCGAGGTCGCCGAGCCCGCCCGCGCCGAGGACCACACCGGTCTGCTGCCGGGGGAAGGCCCGGTCGAGGTAGCCGGCGTCGTCGAGCGCCGAGCGCACGGCCTCGAGGGTGAGCAGCTGCATCGGCTCGATCGAGCGCAGGCTGGTGGGAGGCATGCCGTAGCGCACCGGGTCGAACGGGATCTTGTCGAGGAATCCGCCCCACCGCGAGTAGATCTTGTCCGGCGCCTTCGGGTCGGGGTCGAAGTACTGCCGCCAGTCCCACCGGTCCGCTGGGATCTCGGTGATCGCGTCGACCTTGTCGAGGATGTTCTGCCAGTAGGCGTCGAGGGTAGGTGCCTTCGGCAGCAGGCAGCCCATCCCGATGATGGCAACGTCGCACGGCGCTCCAGCCGACGCTACCGCCGGCAATCGCGGGGCCGCCGCCGCGAGTAGCTCCGAGCTGGTCATCGAGACGTCGTGGTGCAGCTCAGCGAGTGTCACGGTGCTGCTCCGCAGTGCGGCAACCTGGCCGAGCATGTACATGCCCCGGGCGGTCTGCTCGTCGGGTGAGACGGTGACGTACTCCGGCGCGCCGGGCTCGTGCCCAGGGTGGCGGTCGATCCCCTTTGACGCGATGCGCAGCCGCCCGAGGTTCAGCCGTTCGAGTCGCTCCCGGATCTCCTCGGTGGGGCGGGCGTCGCCGAGCAGCCGCCGGTGCTCCCGCCTGAATTCGGCCGCGAACGCCGTGTCCGCGCAGCGCGTCGCGTGCCCGGGCCCGCTCTCCAGGAGCACGGTGCCGGCGCAGTGCAGCGCCTCGCGCTGGAAGCCCGGTGTGATCGCGCCTGCGGTCACCGCCTCCTCGGTGAACAGGTAGGCGGTTCCGAGTAGCACCCCGACCCGGACGCCCCGCTCGGTCAGCGTCGCCGCCATGGCCGCCACCATCGCGGCCGAGCGGGCGTCATGGATGCCCCCCGCGAACAGCACGTGGCAATCGGGTAGGTCCTCCGGCGGGACTGACGCGAGCAACGTGTTGATCATCGTGTCCCACAGCACGAAGCTCGTGCGTGGGCCGACGTGCCCCCCGCACTCCCGTCCCTCGAACACGAACCGGCGGGCACCGGACTCGGCGAACAACCGCAGCAGGCCCGGGGACGGGACGTGCAGATAGCTCGGGATACCGATCTGTTCGAGCTGCAGCGCCTGGTCCGGCCGCCCACCCGCGATGAGCGCGAACGAAGGCCGGTAGCGCTTCAGCACCGCCAGCTGCTCCTCGCGCAGCTCCAGCGGGACGAACCCGAGGATCCCGGCGCCCCACGGCCGCTCTCCGAGCGCCCCCTGCGTCAGGCGCAGGAGCTCCTCGACCTGCGGTCCGCGCATGACCGCGAGTGCGAGGAACGGCAGTGCCCCGGCCTCGGCAACCCGCTGCGCGAAGCCTGGCACATCGCTCACCCTGGTCATCGGGCCCTGCACGATGGGGTAGCGCGTGCCGTGGGAAGAGGCCAGCGGGCCGTCCGCGGCGAGCGGGTGCAGCCGGTCGGCCGCCGCGAGATGTTCGTCGACCGCCTCCCGCAGCCCGGTGAGCACGCCTCCTACCGTGCGGAAGCGTTCGGCCAGCCGGGCTGCGAAGGCGGCGTCCTGCCCGAGCAGCCACAGGCGGTGCTTGCCGACCAGGTCGGCCAGGCCCGCACGCCACGCCGCCCGGCCGGGTTCGTCGTCGGCGAGGGTGCGTTCCAACCGGCGCAGCTCCTCGATTGCAGGGGTGCCCGGCCTCCCGTACACCCGGTACCGCTCGCCGATCTCCTGACCGACGCAGACCGTCTCACTACCGTCCATCCGGGCGAGGTCCGCCGTGAGCACCGCAGGCAAGCGCGACTCGCGCGTCAGCGCGAGCTGCGCGTCGAGTACCACGCCGGCCGCACCGGCCGCGGCGCACGCCGCCGCCGAGTGCTCGCCGATCCCGCCGTGGGCCCAGACGGGCAGCTCGATCTCCGCGAGCAGCTGCTGGAGCAGCACGAACGTGGTCGTCTCACCCACCCGTCCACCGGCCTCGTGGCCCTTCGCGATGACGCCGTCGAAACCGAGGTCCGCGGCGAGCCTGGCCTCCTGGACGGTGGTCACCTCGAGCCACAGCTCGACGCCAGCGGCGCGCAGCAGGCCGGCCCGGCGGCGGAGCAGATCGGGAGCGGCCGGAGTGAGCACCGCCAACTCGACGGGTGGGCGCAGTACGGAGGTGACTGCGTCGGCCGTGGCCTCGTCGCGCGGATCGAGCCGGACCCCGCCGCGGTGGCGACCGAACCTCCCAAGCGTGCGCACCGCGTCCACGGCGAGCTGCGGGTCGCCGACCAAGGAGACGTCCACGATGCCGATCGCTGCGGCCCTGCTGGCAGCGATCGCGATCGTGGGGTCGACGAGCCCCGGCAATGTCACGGCGACGAACTCGAACATCATGGTTTCGCACCCTCGGTAATGGGCGCGTGCGGATTCCCGCACGTGCGGTGGGTATTTTCGGAATGCTATGTTGCGGGACACGTCCGCGTCTTCCGTCGTGTTGATGACTGTTGGGGCGGCGGTGCCGTCCGATAGGGGGAGAATCCCCTGTTCTCGGTTCGTTCGTCTGGAGGGTTCACGACCGACGGCGGACCCGTCTCCGCATCGAGAATGGGCTAACCGCGTTCAGGCGACGGCACTCGCGTCGGGGCCTAGCCTGGCCACAAGGGACCGCCCGCGCTCCGTCACCAGACCGTGCTGATAGGCATAGATCACAGCGTGCACCCGATTCGGGATGTCAAGCTTCATGAGCAGATGCTGCACATGGGACTTGATCGTGCTCTCGCCAAGCGAGAGCATTCCGGCGATCTCCGCATTACCGCAACCGGACGCCATCAGACGAAAGACCTGTCGCTCCCGCGGAGTGAGATTCCGGAAGCCCTCGGGTACCTCTTCCGGCGAGATCTCGTGGATCTCTTCTTGCCCGCCGGTCCGGTCGGTTGCCGGCGGTGGATGGAGCAGGTAGCCAGCCGCGACGACATGCAAAGCAGCTGCCAACTCGCCCGGGTTCGCAGTGGCGAGCAGTAGCCCGCTCGCGCCTGCCCGTAATGCGGCGGCTTCGTCGACCGGTTCGCCATCGGGCGATGCCAGCACGAGAAGTGGGCGGCAGCTCAATGCCCGTATCGCCCCCACCGGACTGATCCCCAGGCCTCGGGGGCTCAGGAGCACGACGGTCGCGTCAAGGTGGCGCAGGCACTCGGCCGCCGCGGGGCAGTCGTGCGCCTCCCCGACGACCTCGAGATCCGGCCGGTTCTTGAGGAGTGCACGCAATCCGCAGCGGTAGAGGGCGTCATTGACGACCAACAGGACGCGGGTCGCGGCGGGCGCGCAGCGACGGACCTGACGGCCACGGGGTGTCTGCGATCCGGATCCGGCCGGTACCTGGAGGACACCCGTTGGCTGCTCACCCGATGTGGAGTCGGATGGCACCGCCCGGGGTGGCCACTGGAGTGGACTACTGCCGTCCGACCGCTGGGTCTGCCTAGTTGGCCTCTCCTGGGCGTCCATACCCGCCTCCAAGCTGCGGAGCTGAGCTCTCCTGCTGTGCCGGCT
The DNA here is from genome assembly GCA_050699675.1 of Pseudonocardiaceae bacterium. Taxonomy (GTDB): domain Bacteria; phylum Actinomycetota; class Actinomycetes; order Mycobacteriales; family Pseudonocardiaceae. The sequence goes on along the minus strand of JBOHFU010000090.1, from coordinate 1,675 downwards.
TCGAGCGGCCCTCACGGTCGGCCGAGTCGGCGTCCCGTCAGGTCTCGTTCCGATGTGGTTACCTGAGCCCAGGCTGCGGCCACCCGGTGAGCGGCGGATGAACAACGAATGAGGAGATTCTCACGCTGCGGATGGCAGGCGAACTCCAACCCGGCGGTCGACGCGCGTCCCCGGCGAGCTCTGCTGACCGCGATACTGGCGCTCCCACTGGTCGCGGCTCTGGCCGGTGACGTCGAGTTCGCGACGCACCAGACGCACTCGACGCTGGCAACCGGTACCTGACACACCCCCGACCTCCGACCCCCGACGGACTTCCGGCACCGACCACTAAGCCTCGCCTCCTAGATCATCGAGGGGATTACTTGGCCGGGTCTTGGGTGCTCTCAGTGCCCCGAACTCGACGGTAGAGCTGTCCGGTCGACCTCCGGCAGCCCTACCGTCGAGTTCGGGAAAAGGAGGGTTGGTCACAAACCCGAAGATCTGGGGGACGTGGGCTAGCCACAGCGGTAGCCCATGCCACGGACGGTGGTGATCTGCTCGGTGCCGATCTTGCGGCGCAGCGCGCGGACGTAGACGTCGACGATGTTGGACCCGGGGTCGTAGTCATAGCCCCACACGTGGGAGAGCATCTGCTCGCGGGAGAGCACCTGGCCGGGGTGGCGCAGGAATAGTTCGAGCAGAGTGAACTCGCGGGCGGTCAGGTCGATGGTGCGATCGCCGACCTGGGCGCGGCGGGTGCGCAGGTCCAGCGACACGCCCTGGCCGCTGAGCACGGTGACCTCGGGGGTGCGGTCGGCCGGGCGCAACCGCAGCCGGACCCTGGCCAGCAGCTCTTCGAAGCGGAACGGCTTGGTCATGTAGTCATCCGCGCCGCCCTCCAGCCCGGCGACGGTGTCGCGCACTGTGTCCCTGGCCGTGAGGATGATCACTGGCAGCGCGGCGCCGAGCTCACGCAGCAGGCGCAGCACGGTGAACCCGTCCTTACCGGGTAGCCCGAGATCCAGGATGACGAGGTCGAAACCCCCGGTCAGGACGTAGTCCAGCGCGCTGTGCCCATCACCGACCGTGGTTGTGGTGAAACCGTTGGCCCGCAGACCCTTCTCGACGAACGCCGCGATCCTCGTTTCGTCCTCGGCGATCAGGATGCGATTGCTCACCGGATCTCTCCTTTCATGCCGGCCGGGGTCTGGGCGGGGATCTCGACCCTGAAGGTGGCGCCCTGCCCGGGTACGGACAGCAGCCGGACGGCACCGCCATGCGCGTCGGCGATGGCGGTCACGATCGCCAGGCCCAGCCCGGCTCCGGCGCCGTGTGCGCGGGCCCCGCCAGTGGATCCCCGGGAGAACCGCTCGAAGATCGCCTGCCTGTCCTCCGGGGGTACCCCGGGACCGCTGTCGGTGATCCAGAACGTCAACGTCCCCAGCCGCAGCGCTGATCCCATCGTGATCGCATCGCCGGGCTTGGTGTGCTGAACGGCGTTGTGCGCCAGCTGCACCATGGCCTGAGTGATGCGTTGCGCGTCAACCCGGACGGTGCCCTCCCCGATGACTTCTAGCTGCCAGTGCCGCTCGCCCAGCGCGCGCACCTTGGCGTCGACGTCGCTGGTCAGCTCCGCGAGCTCGACCGGCTCCGGGCGCACGAAGTCGGGCCGCTCGGATTTCGCCAGCAGCAGCAG
>JBOHFU010000089.1:0-9927 GCA_050699675.1 Pseudonocardiaceae bacterium | reverse complement strand
CAACGTCTCCACTCAGGACTCGGCTACAAGACCCCACGCGAGGTCCACGACGAGTTTCTGAACCGGCAGCAAACAGCGTGAGATAGCCACCAAGACAGCTGTCCGGAAACCGCGGGGCCCATCAGTCGCTGCTGATCGCCTGACCGGTCGCGCGGGCCCGGTCTACGTCCTCGGTCACGTTCCGGTCCGGTCCGATCGCGTCACCATCGGCGAACAGCACGGTCGTCCGGCGACCCTCCGCGCCCGCGTTGAGGATGTCCAAGAAGGTGACGAGGTCGGCCCGCTCGCGGAATGACACGACCGTCTCGGTGGCGTGCACTTCAAGGCTGGCCGCCGCGAGCGCGTCTTCGAAGGCGAAACGCTGGATCAGCACCGTCATCGGCACCAGCAGCGCGATCAGGATCATCGACGCGACCGTGACGACCATGACGACGAGCTGGCGGCGCATGTCAGGGCGCTAGCAACTTGATCCCGACACCGCGAACGGTGTGCAGGTACCGCGGTGCCTCGGCCGGCTCGCCCAGCTTGCGGCGCAGCCAGGACAAGTGCACGTCTACGGTCTTGTCAGCCCCGCCGTAGGGCTGGCTCCACACCTCCGCGAGCAGCTCCCTGCGGGTCACCACCTGGCCGGCCCGGGCGGCCAGGTAAGCCAACAAATCAAACTCGCGTGGGCGAAGATCGAGCAGCTCGTCGGCCAGCCGCGCCTCCCGGGCACCGGTATCGACCACCAGGTCCCCCACCCGCAGCGGGGCTGGCGGCTCCAGGGCTCCGCTACGTCGTAGCATGGCGCGGATTCGAGCCTCCAGCTGTGCCCCGCTGAACGGCTTGACCATGTAGTCGTCGGCGCCGGCATCGAGGGCGAACACCACGGCCGAATCCTCGTCCCGAGCGGTCACCACGATCACCGGGACCCGGCTGACCGCGCGGATCATCCGCAGCGCATCAACGCCGTCGATGTCGGGCAGCCCGAGATCGAGCAGCACGATGTCCGGGCCGCCGGACCCGACCGCCAGCTGTACCCCGCCCATCCCGGTCCCAGCCGAACACACGGCGTAGTCGCGCTCGGCCAGGGCGCGGCACAGCGCCGACCGAATCGCGGAATCGTCCTCGACGATCAGTGCCAGCGGCATGGCCAAAACGGTACCCTCGCCACGGCGATTCCTGGCCCCATTGCGGGCCGTCTGACCACGCGTTAGATGCCCGTTAACGTTGCTTTAGCAATACTCGCGCCGATGTCGGCCCACACTGGTCCGGTGCGCCAACGCATCATCTCGGTACTCACCTGGATCGCGGTAACCATCCTGGCCACCGGCATCGGCTTCGTTGCGATCAGCACCGTCGGAGACGTGCTGCGCGGCTCAGGCCCGCTCGGCGAGGACTTCAGCATCGCCCGGCAACCCCAAGACGTGTCGCCTGAACCGGAGCCGCCCCGACAGAGCACCTACCGCCACCCGTTAGCCACGCTCACCACGCAGTGCGTCGGACGAACCGCAACCGTGCTCAATTGGCAGCCGGCGCCCGGTGCGTCCGTCGTCAGCACCGACCTAGGCCCCGACGAAGACATCCACCTCGACCTCGACACCAACGGCACGGTCGTCCGCATCGAGGTCTACTGCAACCGCGGCGAACCCCGGCTCGTCATCGAATCCCGCTCGTGAAAGGGCAGGATGTGATGTAGGCGCCGCCGCTGAGACCCGAGGAGGGCTCGATGGATCCGATAGCGACGACAGGTCTGTACACAGCGATGCTGCGGGCCCGGGAGTCCGCCCGCCCAGACCGCCTGTTCTCCGACCCCTTCGCCGAAGTACTGGCCGGGCCGCAGGGCAACGACGTGTTCGCCTTGATGGAGGCCAGCTCCTCAGCCGGTTCGCAGAACCCAGTTATCCCCATCCGGACCAGGTTTTTTGACGACGCGCTCGAGCGCATCCTGGGTAAGTTCGGAGTGGATCAGCTCGTCATCCTCGCGGCCGGAATGGACACCAGGGCGTTCCGGCTGTCGCTACCGCCCGATCTTGCTCTGTTCGAGCTCGACCGGCCCGAGATGCTCGACCTCAATGCCTCCCGCCTGGCGCAGGTGAACGCGGCCCCCTGCTGCCGGCGGGTCCCGCTCCCGGTCGACCTCACCGGCGACTGGTCCGCGACCTTGCAGGGAGGTGGCTTCGATCGGCAGCGTCCGTCGGCCTGGCTCGTGGAGGGCCTGACGCCTTACTTGGCCGACGACCAGGTTCATCACCTGCTGGGCACGCTGAGCGAGCTCGCCGCCGCCCGAAGCTGGTTGCTCGCCGACATCATCGGCCACTCGTTCCTCACCTCGCCGCGGCTGGCGGGCTTCCGGGCGATGATGGCCGCGAACGGCTCTCCCTTCCGATTCGGCACCGACGATCCCGAAGGTCTCATGGGGATGCACGGCTGGAGGCCGCAGGTGAGTCGGTTCGACGAGGCCGGGGCCAAATTCGGCCGGTGGACTCTGCCCGCGACTTACCGCGAGGACCCGCACCCGCCGCACGGCTACCTGATCGTCGCCCACCGCTGACCTCGCAGGCCGAACAACCCGAGGTGCCGCCAGTTATGACGCGATTGTCCGCCTGCTGTGAGCACTGCCACCCAGCAGTCGACCGGCCACTGACCCGCGCCGCCGGGTCGGGCCACCTCAGGCGGTCCGCGCGGCGTAGATGATGATGTTATCCAAGTAACGCCGGTCCTGCCGGTCGAAGTCTCCGCCGCAGGTGACCAGCCGCAGCTGTGGGTCCGGGGTGTCATCGTAGACGGCTTCGGTCGGGAAGGCATCCTTGTCGTGGCGCTCGACGCGGGTCGCGACGAAGGTTGCCGTGGTGCCGTCGGCGCGGTCCACGAGGATTTCCTGGCCCGCCTGCATCTCGTGCAGCCGGACGAACACGGCGGGCCCCTGGTAGGAGTCGACGTGACCGACGATCACTGCGGGGCCGCGCTCCCCGGGTTCAGGCCCGGCCCGCCACCAGCCGGTGCCCTCGTCGGTGTCCGGGGGCGGCAGGACGCTCGTCTCGTCGACCTCCAGCGGCCCGACCGGAGCGTCGACCCCGATCGCGGGAATTCGCACCCGGACCGGGTCGGCGACCTGCTCGTCAGCCTCCGCCTCCGCCGACGCGGGAAGCGGCGGCAGCGCCAGGTTGGGGTTGTCGCTGATCATGCCGCGGGGCGGTATGTCAGATCCGCACGCGGCGAGCAGCAGCGCGATCAGTGCGAGGACGAACGCGGTGGCCGCGGACATCCCGGAGCCGCGACCGCCGCACTCTCGCCAGGGAGCAACCGTCAACGTCGAGATCCCAAATCAGTCGCCCTGGCGGCCCAGCCGCCGGCGTACGAGCATCGCGCCACCCGCGACCAGCACCGCGCCGCCAGCGAGGCTGATCGGCACCAGCAGGTCATCCGCCGCTGCGCCGCCCTGGCCGGCCTCGACGCCACCGCGCGGAGCACCGCCGTCGTCATCGTCATCGTCGGTCTGGGCCAGAACCGCCTCGGCAGGCGCCGGGGACGCGGCGGCGACGGCCGGGGCCGCGGCGCCGAGCATCGTGCCGCCCGCGACCAGAGCGGCCAGGAGAAGCCGACGTGTGTAGATCGACATACTGAGAATCCTTCCGGTGGGATTCCGCAGACCGTCTGCGGGGTGCGGCGAACCATAACGGACCCGCGGATGGATCCACATCGACCTGTCGCGCAGGGTCCGCCAATTCGGCCGCGATACAGTGTGGCATCGGCGCAATGAAAACAGGATGAGGATTCAATGAGAAGTCATTCATAAATGGCGGCACCACGTGATATGAATCGGCGGCGCGTTGGCATCTGGTGCCATGCCCGACACTGCTGTCGCCGCGACCTCGGACGTGCGGCGGCCGGGAATTCCGCAGCTCACCCGTGGAGCCAGGGTCGACGGCTCCCTCGCTGGCGGTCTTCCGGATGGCGTTCGGCGTAATCGCGCTCTGGGAGGTCGTCCGGTACTTCGAGAACGGCTTGATCATTCGGTACTGGGTGCAGCCGGAGTTCCATTTCACCGATCACGGACTGGGCTGGGTTACTCCGCTGCCGGCGGTGGTGATGCTCTGGGTAGCTCTGGGAGCCGCCGCGGCCGGCATTGCAATCGGCTACCGCTACCGCCTGAGTTGCGTATTCTTTGCGCTCGGGTTCGGCTACAGCTTTCTGCTTGAGGCCGCTGGCTATCTCAACCACATCTATCTGATCGTCGTCCTCGCTGTCCTGCTCGGGTCATCTTCGGAAGTTCCGGGCCGTCACCGGATGGCGAGTGCCGCGATCCGGTCACGGTCGCGAGCGGTCTGCACCGTGCGGCGCTCGGACCCGGAGACGAGCAACACGGCCCCGGTCGTGGTGTCCAGGTCGGCAGCGACGAGGCCGGTCGAGGGCTCGCCGCTGAATGCGGCGGCCGCCTGCCCGGCGCACCGCAGGCGCAGTGCCCATTCCGCGCGCAGCGGCTCATCGAGGGCGGCGATCAGCGGGTGTTCCAGTGTGCTACCCACCTCGTGGGAGGCGAGATGTTCGAGCGCGACCCCGATGCGGTGGCAGTGCCCGGCGACGGCCACCGCGGCGCCGTCGCGCGACGCCAGCGACACAACCGGTGACACCTGAATCCACGGCCCCGCCCCCAGCAACCTGCCATCGGGCTCCTCGACGATCTCGACATCGGCTGGGCACAGCGCCACGCCGGACGTGGCGCGCAGCAGGGCACGGACCGCGTCCTTAGCGGCGACCCGGCCGAGCAGCCACTGGCTCCGGTGCCGGTCTGGCCCGGGCAGGCGCGACCAGGCGGCCCGCTCGCCTCGGCTTAGCACGATCTGGGCCAGCGCGCGCTCCCAGATGCGGCCGTGCGGGCCCAGCGGCAGGTCGTCGATGCGGCAGCAGGCGACCGCGCCGGATGACCCCGAGGTTAGCGCGGGCCAGGGCACAGCGAGGGAGGCGTCGCGCGGCGAGATGCCCAGCCGGGCGAGCGGCTCGGGCAGAGCAAGCCGGTGACTGGCCCAACCGGTGAGGCGGGCCAGCAGGCACCCGTCCGGTCCGGCCAGGTCGAGATCGGAACGCAGCTGCGCATCGCCGACCATGCTGATCCGTGCTTGCCCGGTCACTGGCGTCCCGGTGGGCGGCGGCGGCCCGAAGAGCTGAAGCTCGTCGAGACCGAACGGGAAGAAGGCCGTGCCGCGATCGTGGTGCTCGAGCGCCCAGAAGCCGACGATCTGGCCCGCCGCGTCCAGCAACTGCGGATCGGTGAGCAGGGTGGGCTCCGGTGTGCCGGCGAACAGGTCAACGGTCGGCAACGTCGTCATCGTGGCCGAGATGCCGTCCTCGCCCCAGCGGTCCAACGAGACCACGCCCTGGAAGCGCGGGCCGTGGAACATGCGGTCTTCGTAGAGACTCGTCCCGGCCTGCCGGCAGGGCCGCTCGCCGCGCAGCGTGAGCGGGGGGACGACCTCTGGCGCGGGGTAGCAGTCGGCGAGCACGACGGTGCCTTCGACCATCCGGGTCCCGGCCTGCGAACCGTCGCTGCTGTCGTCATCGAGCCGTTGCAGCTCCACCGTAATTTCGCGACCGCTGCCCGCCCGCCGGGCGACGGCGCGCAACGTCACCGGACCGTCGTCCAGCGCGATCCACTGGTGTGCTCGGATGTGTCGCACCCCCACCACCACGTGGCCGGGACACAGCGTCGCGGCGGCTTCGGCGAGCAGCTCGATGCTGACCGTGAACGGTACGACCGGCAGGCCGAGCAGCGACGGGTCGGCCTGTGAGACCGCGCGCCCGAAGGTGTGGTCGCCCAGGAACAGATCCTGTTCGGGGTCCAGGCGGCGCAGCGCGACCAGCTCCCGGCCCTCGGTGTAGGAGACCACCGAGCCGAGCAAGGGGAACCGCGGCGGCGTGGGTGCGTTCAGGTGAGTCCGCACGGCGTGGCGCTGGACGTCCAGGAACCGGTCCATCGTGTCGAGGTAGGCGGCCATGACCTGCTCGCGTACCGCTCGCGCCGGCGGCTCCTGGGCCAGCGGCTTCGGGACCAGCAGCTTCGGAGCCGCCGGCCGGTCCAGGGTGAGCAGCGGCAGGTCGACGCTGAGCCGGACAGAGCGGGCCGGCTCAGCAGGCGGAACCGGAGCGGGGCTGTCTCCGGTCCAGAGCCGCCGCGGCGACCGGTGGGCATAGAGGTGGTCCAGGGTCATCGGGACGTGGTGTGCGGCCAGCAGCCCCACCAGGTGGGCAAGCTGGGTCACGCCGCCACGGGCGTCGACGTCGGCGGGCACGGCAAGGTGAGGTGTGCCGCGCAGGACATCGGCGGTGAACGACGCGAGGCTGCCGCGAGGGCCGGCCTCCACGAAGATGCGCACGCCGTCGGCATGCATCGCCTCGATCGTCTCCCGGAACCGGACGGGGTGCGACCACTGGTCGGCCACTAGCCCGCGCACCGCCGCCGGGTCCGCCGGGTAGCGCGCGGCCGTGACGCACGAGTAAAGGGCGGTCCGCGGCGGGCGGAACTGCACCTGGCCCTCACGCTGGCTGTGGAGCTCGTGTAGCCGGGCCGCGAACTCCGCGAAGTGGGGGGTGTGGGGCAGGTAGTCGAGGGGCAGGGTCGCGCAGACGGCCCCGGCTCGCCGGAACTCGTCGGCGGCGGCGGCCGCTGGTGCGGCGGGACCACCGAGCACGACCTGGTGCGGGCAGTTGTCTATCGCCACGGTCAGGGCGCCTTCGCTGCGTTCCACGACTGCCCGGACGTGCTCGGGGTCGGCCGCGCTGGCCGCGAGGAGGGTGCCGCTGGGCAGGCTGCCTTCACTGCGAAGCTGCTCGTACACCTCATTCAGTACGACCACCTGCCGGACGAGCTCGGCGTCATCGTCCACCGGCAGGACGCCTGCCTCCCACAGCGCGGAGAAGTCGCCCGAGCTGTGACCGAGCACCGCGTCAGGCCGGATCCCGAGCCGCCCGAGCAGGCCGGACAGCGCCTGGTTGGCCGTGTAGACGGCGGCGAGCCCGTAGTCCAGCGTCCACAGCGCCGCGGGTTCGTCGGTCTTTCGCCCGCCCGGCGGCGGGAAGAGCAGCCGGCTGGGAAGCGGACGGCGCTGCTCGGCGAACGGCCGATCCATCAGGTCGAACCACGCGCGGACCTCCGGGAAGTGGACGCAGAGGTCGGCGAGCATGTTCGGGTACTGGGCGCCCTGGCCGGGGAACAGGAACGCGAGCGCGCCCGGGACGTACAGCGGCGCCTCGGTGTAATAGACGCCGCTGCGCTCCGCGATGCACCGGCAGGCCGGGTCGGCCAGCCGGTCCAGGGCCAGCGCGAGCTTGCCGTCGAGGTCGGCGACCGACGTGGCCACGATCGCCAGCGGGGCCGCCGCCATGCCGCCCGGTGCGCAGTTCAGCGTGTAGGCGAGGTCGACGAGGGCGACGTCCGGCGCGCTGGCGAGCACCCTGCGCAGGTCGGCGCCACGCGTCAGCAGGTCCGCGCGGTCACGGCCCGACACGACGAGCACCTCGGCGTCGAAGCGGCGGTGCAGGTGCGGGTGGGATCCGGAGCCGGGATGTTCTTCGAGCACCGCGTGGGCGTTGATCCCGCCGAAGCCGAACGCGCTCACCGCCGCCCGCCGTGGCTGCGGGCCCGGGTGGATCCACGGGCGGGTCTCGGTGTTGAGGTGAAACGGGGTCAACTCGAGCTGCGGGGCGGGGCACCCGCCGTCCAGGGTAGGTGGCAGCACCTTGTGGTGCAGCGCCAGCGCAGCCTTGATGAGCCCCGCGACGCCCGCCGCGGGGATGGGGTGGCCGATCATCGACTTGACCGAGCCCAGGGCACGCCACGCCCCGCCATCGCTGCGCGGGCCGAAGACCCTGCCCAGTGCCTCGAGCTCGACCGCGTCGCCCACTCGGGTCCCGGTGCCGTGCGCCTCGACGAGCGCGATGCTGCCAGGCGAGACCCCGGCCGCGTCGTACGCCCGGCGCATGGCCAGCTCCTCCCCGTCGACACGCGGGGCGAGGACGCTGACCGCCTTCCCGTCGCTGGCCACCCCGACCGCCTTGAGTAGGGCGTAGACCCGGTCGCCGTCGCGCTCGGCGTCGGCGCGCCGCTTGAGGACGAGGACGCCCGCGCCCTCGCCGAGCAGCGTGCCGTCGGCGTCGGCGCTGAACGGGCGCACCGCGCCCCGGCGGGACAGGGCGCCGAGCTGGTGAAACAGCATCGTGATCGGGACGGTGCTGGAGACGTGGATGCCGCCGGCCAGCGCCAGGTCCGCCTTCCCGCCCAGTAGCTCGCCGATGGCGAGGTCGACCGCGACGAGCGACGAGGCGCAGGCAGCGTCGACCGCGTAAGCGGGGCCCATCAGGTCCAGCCGGTTGGCGATGCGCCCGCACATCACGTTGGGCACCAGGCCGGGGGCGGTGTCGGCGTCGAAGGGCGGCAGGCTCGCCCGCAGCTGCTGCTCGATCCCGGCGAGCTCGGCCGCGGAGTGCTCCGGGTGCAGGGTGGCGAGCAGGCGGATCACCTGATCGACCACGACCGCGTGTTGGAAGAGCGTGCCGTAGCCCCGGCTGCCGTAGTTGGCGCGCCCGAGGATCACGGCCGTGCGCTCCTGGGGGAACGGCCGGTTGAGGTACCCGGCGTCGGCGAGGGCTTCGCGGGCCAGACGCAGCGCAATGAAGTGCTCCGGGTCGGCCCCCTCGACCGAGCGCGGCGCGACGCCGTGGTCGGCGGGGTCGAACCGCACGAGCCCGTCCAGGAAACCGCCCCGGTCGGGGTGACCGGGGTCGGCGCCCCGATCGGTCACCGCGTCCACCTTGTCGAGGATGTTCTGCCAGAAGGTGGCCACGTCGGGAGCTTGGGGGAACAGGCCCGCCATGCCGACGATGGCGATGTCACCGGTGGGGTTCACCGTTCGCCACCGCCCGCCACCGCTGCCGCCAACCGGTTCAGCGACCGGCTGCAGGCACCCTCCATGTCCTCGATCACCGCGAGCAGCCGGCCCTGCGCATCCCGGAAGGCGTACTGCGTGTCGAGGAGATGGCCCCCGGCGCGCACCCGAGCGCGCAGCTCGCACCGCACCGGCGCGTCCGGGACGGCGGCGAAGCGGCGGTAACGGCGGATCTGGGCCGGCAGGGGTGTCATGTCCAGGCGGGCGCGCGCCCACAGGACGCACAGCTGGAAGCCGCTGTCGATCAGCACCGGGTCGATGATCCAGCGGCCCTCGCCTCGGGTCAGGCACTGCTGCGGCCGCGACGGGGCCAGCGTGGCCACCATGCCGTCGTCGTGGATTCCCTCGATGCGGGTGATGCCGCGCATCAGCGGACCGTGGAAGAGCAGCTCGTCGTAGACCAGCTCGAGCGCCACCGGGTAGGGCTCGAGTGCTCCGGCGGACCGGGCCACGTCTAATGGGGCGGTGGGCAGTACAGCTCGCAGGACGACCCCGGCCCGGTAGGCGGCGCGCCCGGTGCGCGAGTCGAGCACCGTCACGTCGAGGAGGGTGCCGTCATCGAGCGACCGGGCAGCTGCGGTGCGGACCGTGACGGGACGGGGCCCGTCGTCCAGCACCACCCCTTTCAGGATCTGCACGTCGCGCAGCTCGGCGACCACGTGACCGGGGTGGGCCGCCGCGGCCACCTCGGCCATGAGCTCCATCGCGGCGGCTGCGGGCAGCACCGGGTGGCCGTCGAGCCGGTGGTCGTCCAGGTAGCGGTCGTGCTCCGGGTCGAGCGTCCGGGTGATCTCGATGCCGTCGAGCACCGGGATGGCGGTCGCGCCGGCGAGGAGGGGGCCGGCGAGGAGGGGCAGCGCCGCCGGCCGCGGCGGAGCCGGCTGCCAGGGTCCGGCGCCGAGGAGGACTTCCACGTCTCCCTTGCGGCCCCGTTCGAGCTCATTGACCAGCGCGACGGCGCCGCGGTCGGGGTCGACGAGTTCGATGCCGCGCTGGGCGAACCGGC